>DAOWIC010000289.1 GCA_030641085.1 Calditrichota bacterium | reverse complement strand
GGCTGAGAAAACGCAAGTTGAAGATGTCCCAGAACAAAATCAGGGTCTTCGGCCACGGCCATTTCAAAGTACTTGCGGGATTCCTGACCACGCAGCTTCTCGGCCAGATCGCGACCGGTCAGGTAGTTTTCAAGCGCTTTCTCGGATGCGGTCGTAATCGGGATTGTGCCATCATCGCCGCTCGAGCAGCCAATCATGGCCAGCAAGAGAAGAAGCCCCGCTGCCGTCTGAGCAATCTTCCCCATTTTGGATCGTACCATTTCTTCTACTCCCTTTCTTTGGTTGAACGGACTCGCCGTCACACCACCGTATGCCGATCAAGGGGTGGCGGAACAAACGCGAATCCCAGGTCATCTTTAGTAGAATTACGCCCGACGGTCGGTCTGCGTTGTAAGAATTCTCCAAATTGGTCCGATTGAAAAGGTTTAAGGAAATAGCGATATCTGGCCAAAATTGGCGAATTGTTACCAAATACTGGCTGGGATTGCGCAGATTGCCGACTCCGTGACGAGGTGCCGGCCGTGGACGGTAATCCGGTAAGGCTATATGACTCGGGCGGTTAGTGCGGCGTTAGGGGCCAAAAGGGTTGCCGACTGACCGGATTGCCCGAAATTAGGCCGCGGGTTGCGTAGTTCTAATGAAGACAACTTTTACTTGTTATAGAAGACAGGCCGGACTATATTGAATCAGATTCTGCATCCTCGTGACAAGTCAAGACCATCAAGTTAGAAAGGGCGAATCATGTCCGTAAAAGCAATTCTGGAGTCAAAGTCCAAGCAGGTCATTACGGCCAGGCCGTCGACCTCAGTCGAGGCCGCGATGGAGTTGTTGATTGCCAACGGTATCAGTTGTCTGCCGGTGGTAGGTGAGGATGATCGGCTGATCGGGATGATCAGTGACCGGGACATCTTCGCCAAGATTCACCAGACTCGCGGCGATTATCACGCCCTCAAGGTTGAGCACCTTATGACGACCGATTTGATAATCGGTTTGCCCGACGATGAAATAGCCTATATCGCGGGCGTCATGGAAAAGAACTGGATCAGGCATGTTCCGATCGTCGAGGGAGAGCGGGTGATTGGCGTCGTGTCTCAGCGCGACATTGCCCGCACGCGGGCACAGACCGCTGAGCTTGAAAACCGCTACCTGATGGCCATGATGGACAAGCGGGACAAATCGGGTGATGTGTAGCCGCCGATGCGGCGTATCCGGCAATGCCTCGACAGCGGCCGCGCGCAACGGGCCAATGACAGGCGAGCATATCGATTGACACCCTGAAATCATTGCACCATGTTCACCAGCGTGATGACAAAACCTCGCAGATGAGCGACAATCAACGGTGTCGGTTCAAGAAAAACAAAAAATCAACTTCGCTTTTCGCGATGAGTTGAACAGTATTGCCGAAGGTTTCCGGCATAACTACTGTTATCAGTGTGGTGCGTGCGTGGCGGACTGTCCCGCGTGTAACTATTCCGAGAGCTTCAATCCGAGGCTGATTATCTTAAAAGCCCTGCTCGGCTTCCGTGAGGAGTTGATCAGCGCCGATTCCGAAATCTGGAACTGCACCAACTGTTATACCTGTTCCGAGCGCTGTCCCCAGGATGTGCGTCCGGTGGATGTAATTATCGCGCTCAAGAATATCTGTGTCCGCGACGGGTGCGCACCGGAACTGATCGGCAGTGTCAGTGGGGCCGTACTTAGTTCGGGCATTACCACCAAAGTTACATCGGTTTCGGAAAAGCGCCGCGAGGAGCACGGTCTGGCCCCGGTGAAGGAGTATCCGGTGGAAGAGTTACGGAGACTGCTCGAAGATGAGTGATAAGAAATACACCCCGTTTTTCGGCTGCATGATGACCACCAAATACCCGTGGTTCGAGGCGGCGGTGCGCAAAACCCTGGCGGTGGTAGGGCTGGAGATGGTTGATGTCGACGGTTTCACCTGCTGCCCCGACCCGATCTATTTTCAGGCTCGCGACAAAATGGAATGGTACACGGTAGCAGCTCGCAACCTGGCGCTGGCCGAGGAGGTTGGGCATGATGTCATTACTACCTGTTCCGGATGCACCGCCACTCTTTCGGAAGTCAATCTGGCCCTGAAAGAGGACGACAGCCTGAAAAAGCAGATAAACGAACGACTGGCGCGAATCGGCCGCGAGTTTAAGGGTAGTATCGATGTGCGGCACGCGGTCACGGTTCTGCGCGATGATTTCGGGCTGGAGAGAGTAGCTGAAACGGTGATGCGACCGCTGGATGGGCTGAAGGTAGCGGTTCATTACGGCTGCCACCTGCTCAAGCCGTCGCGGGTCATGCGCGTCGATGATCCGGATCATCCGACAATCCTCGAACGACTCATTCGGGCGGTTGGAGCCGAGCCGATCCATCACGATCACACTCTGCTCTGTTGCGGGCGGGCTTGTATCGGCGAGGAGATTCCCAACCAGATGGTGGCGGCGATCCTCGATTCAATCAAGAGCGCCGACGCCGACTGTATGGGGCTGATCTGTCCGACATGTTTTGACGAGTTTGATCTGGGGCAGATTGTCCTCGGCCGAAAGCTGAAAAAGAACTTCAATGTGCCGGTCATTTACTACTTCCAGCTTCTCGGGCTGGCGCAGGGGATGAGCCTTGAGGAAGTCGGCCTGCACCGACACAAAGTCAAGGTCGATCAGATTCTCAATATGGTGCCGGCATAGAATCAGGCCCAAT
>DAOWIC010000209.1 GCA_030641085.1 Calditrichota bacterium | reverse complement strand
CCTGCATTCACGGAGAGTTGTGTATCCCCGATGGTTTCGATGAAATCACGCTGAAGACAGCCGTTTTGACGCTGGCCATCGAAAACGGTATCGACATGCAAGGTGTTCTGGATATCGTTATGACCGGTGACAACGGCAAGTCGGTCAATCTAACCGGTGCCATCGCCCCAAGAGGCGACGCCGTAACGACCCTGACCACGATTACCAATACCGATGTTGCCGATTTCCTCTCGCCTCTGCCGGGCGCAGTCGATATTGTCGGCGCCATCACCTATGGCGGCGGCGGTTACCAGGGCACGATCACCGGTACCGAGTTTGTAGCCTCCCGGGTGACATTGTATGCTCCGCTGGAGGTGATTATCGACAACGCCGAGGTGAGCGATCTTGATATCGAGTCGGAAGAGATCGATCAGGATGATATTGATCTAATAACGGACCATGTCATCCAGGCACGTTTCATCTACACGATGACTAACCATCTGCCGTTGGGCGCTACCGCTGTAATCCATCTTGGCGGTGACTCTGCCTTACTTTATACCGAGCCGCAGTTGACTCTCGACACAATGCAGGTGGACCCGGCCCCGGTCTCTCTCAGCACCGGTGTGGCCACTGCAGAACAGGTAAGCAGTGGCGAGATATTCCTCGACAGCCTCGATATCAAAGTGCTCGAAAACGACACGCTCTTTATCAGGCCGCAGTTGTTCCTCACCGGTTCTGAGAGTTCGGGTGTCAAGCTGACCCAGGATGACTATATCACACTGAGCGGTCGCCTCGAAATAGTCTACCGTTTCGATGGTGAGTTTTAATCAGGAGGCAATCATGAGAGTATCACACAATACAAAAGCGGTCTCCCGGGCAGGCTTGACGGAGACCACCGGAATGATCCTCCTGACGCTCGTGTTACTGCTGCTTCTTTCGGGGACGGCCCTGTCGCAGGAGTCATCGTCGGCGCGCAGTGTCGCCATGGGATCATCCTTTACGGTTCTGGCCCAAGGTGTTGACGCGGTTAAGTTCAACCCGGCCAATCTCGGTATCAAGGCGTATCGCGAGAATGGTGTTGAGTTGGTCGGCGTGGGTGCCAATGTAGCCAACAACGCCTTCACTCTCAACGATTATAACAGCTACACCGGCGCCTTTCTGACCGACGCCGACAAAGAGGACATTCTCGACAAGATTCCGTCCGAGGGTCTCCAACTGACAGCCGAGGCCGAAGCATCGGCCCTGACCGTCGCGAGGGGACCGTTCGCCTTCGCAATTCAGGGTTTCGGCGTGGCCGACATCAATCTCAGCAAGGATGTCATGGAACTGGTTCTTCAGGGCAACACCTTTGCTGACACGATCGATATGACCGGCTCCTATTCCGAGGCGGTCGCCATTGGCGCTGCCAGTCTTTCATACGGAACATCCATCTACACTTCCGGCACACGCGAACTGGCGGTTGGCGTCACGGCCAAGTATCTCTACGGCATCGCTATCGAGCGTGTGACTGAGATGGAGGGCATGGTCGCTACTTGGGCCACCGGTCTCGAAGGTAGTGGCAGACTGGTCGCCCAGACCGCCACCGGCGGTAATGGTTATGCTCTCGATCTGGGCGCTACCCTGAAGCTGAACGGCAGATACGCTGTCGGCGCGCGCATCAAGAACGTCATCAGTTCCATGACGTGGACCGACGGCACCGAAGAGCACGGCTATAATTTCAGTTTTGACACCATGACGGTTGACAACATGGAAGATGACCATGTTGTCTCCGATGATTACACGCGCGAGATCGGCAGTTTCGAAACCGACCTGCCGTCGGTATTGAATGTCGGCATGGCCAAAACCTCCGGCTCGCTGTTGTGGGCGATAGACTGGGAACAGGGGTTCCGCCGCGCCTACGGTACCTCCAGTAAGCCACGCATTTCGGCCGGCCTGGAATGGGCGCCGGTCAAGGCCTTGCCGCTACGCGCTGGATACTGCACCGGCGGCAACAAGCCGACCGCTTTCTCGTTCGGCTCGGGATTTCACATGCCGGTCTTCTATATCGATTACGCCGTCGTTACCGGCGCGACCCTGACCGGCAATTCGTCAAAGGGCCTTAACTTCGCCGTTTCAACCGGACTCCACTTCTAAGGCGGGACGAAGGAAATATGTTGCCGGGAATGTCAAAGTCGTTCGTTGGAACAAGTCTGTGCATTCTGTGTTGTCTGTACGCGGCGGTACTCTGGCCGACAGGTGCCGCCGCGGCTCCACCCCACCCGGACCTCGTAGCCCGGGCCGCGAACGGTGAGCAGGCCCTCCCCTATTACAGCAGACATATCGATCAGCTTCATGCGGCTGGCGTCTCTTCCGGCAAGAAAGTTTACGAAACCTCCTTTCTGGTGACCAAAGGACCGATCGAGGCAAAAGCTCAAGTAACCGGCGACTTCAACATTCTGGCCATTCTCGTTCAATTTAGCGACAATGCGGCCGCGACCCCGGCGGTTTACTTCGATTCACTTCTCTATGACACGGCGGGAGTCACCTTACGTGATTATTACCGCGACTGCTCTTACGGCCAGCTTGATCTCGTCACAGTTGATCTGCCGTCGAGCCGCGGATGGATTGAGGCGCCGGAGACATATGCCTATTATGTGAACAACGAAAGCGGCGTCAACCCGGCCAGTTACCCTCGTAACAGCCAGGGGATGGTTGAGGATTTGGTCGATCTGATCGATCCGATCGTCGATTTCTCCCGTTACGACAATGACGGCAATGGCTTTGTAGATGTTCTGGTGGTAATGCACGCCGGTCCCGGAGCGGAAAAGACCGGTCTGGACACAGACATGCACTCCCATCAGTGGGGCATCCCGGCTCGTCTGACTGATGACGGCGTTTATGTGTCGAGTTTCACGGTTCAGCCGGAATATATCGACCGTGCCGGTGATATGACGATCGGTGTTATCGCCCACGAGCTCGGCCATGCTTTCGGTCTGCCGGATTTGTACGACACCGATTACAGTTCCAGCGGAATCGGCAAGTGGGGTATAATGGGATACGGAACCTGGCTCGGTCCGGCCTCCAATGGAGGCGTTCCGGCTCACCCGTGCGCCTGGAGCAGGATTGAGATGGGCTTTGCCTCATCGACCACGGTGTCCGAAAATGTACAGTCTCAGGCCATAAGCGATGTCAAGGCCGGCGGTGAACTGTTTTGCCTGCGGCCGTCTGAAGGCAGCAACAACGAGTATTTCCTCGTGGAAAATCGCCAAAAGACCGGATATGACAGCTATCTGCCGGGTGCGGGCCTGCTGATCTGGCATATTGACGAAAGCCGGGACAATAATAACTACGAGTGGCAGCCCGGTTTGAGCGCGCTGAATCACTATAAAGTAGCCCTGGAACAGGCCGACGGGCGTTTCGATTTGGAACAGTCGCCCAGTCCGTATTACAATTATGGTGATGCCGGCGATGTCTGGCCGGGGAGTTCCGGTGCCGTTCACTTCAACGCCCTTTCCACGCCAAACTCTGATTCCTATTCCGATAGCGGGTCACTGGTCGGCGTTGGGAGTATTTCCGCTCCGGCGGCGGTAATGTACGCCGATTTCAATGTCTCGCTGGTCGCCGGTGGAAGTGGCACGGCAGATAATGAGACAGTCCCGCGCACGCTGGAACTGGCGCAAAACTACCCGAACCCGTTCAATCCGTCAACGAGCATATCGTTCTACTCATCGGCGCCGGGTATGGCTGATTTGGAGGTATTCGATGTTACCGGGCGTAAAGTTAGAACACTGCTGCATCAAGCGGTCATTGCCGGTGATACGGAGTTGACATGGGACGGCCTCAATGACGCCGGCAATAGCGTATCATCCGGGGTCTACCTGTACCGCCTTGAGATCAACGACCGGACATCGACCCGCAAGATGGTTCTGGTACGATAGACCACACCGCAAACCGGGCGCACTTCGGCCCGACTGCTGAAGGCATAGATAAAGAAATATTCAGACTGTCTTAATCTGGATAGTTAAATTCGGGTTGTCTCTTGATTGTACCCGACTTCTGGTCCCGTTGCGTTTTCTTAAACCTGGTATGACAGGTTTTACACCGTCTTGGATCCTCGGTGTAACCACGCTCGGCGAAGTACTGTTGGGCCGCTACAGTAAAGACGAACTCCTCGTTGCACTCAGAACAGATCAAGATCTTCGGTTGGAAACCGTGTTGCATCAATCCCCTCTCAAACGTCGAAAAAACCAACGTCCGTGTTAGACTCTCATTCGACCATGCGCGAACATTTTAATTGATAGCCCACCCGTGTCAATCTGTCAACTAAAAGATTCAACAAAAGCGCGCCTAATACGGCCTACACGGACAGTCCGGCCCACCATGAAAAGCATAGCCGACATACGCCACCAGATCGGCCACATCGACTTGGCCGCTACAGTCGAAATCCGCCACCTCCTGAGTGGGGACCGGCGCCGAACCTCCATGAAAAGAGTAATTGACAAGGTAGACAATGTCGGCAACGTCGGTTTGTCCGGAGAAATCAACATCCCCGCGCTGCATGACCGCTTCGGCGGTCATTATGTGTGTCTGACTAATGGTTGGATCGCCCGGCGATTCCACCTTGAAATAGAGTGTCGATTGAGTGCCGAATGCTGTCCCCTGTGGCGGGTGGACAGATACTGGCACTGTGACCGAGTCTTCCGGATACACGCCCCGCGCGATTGTGTCCAGTGGAATCCAACCGAGATCATCCCAGACAATAAAGTTAAAGACGTCCAATAGAATAGATGTGTTAAATGCCTGACATTCAAAGTCTCTGGAGGCGCCCGAGTATATCGCCGGCGGCTCGGTCGGCAATAGTCGCGAAGTCATGTCATAGGGCGGAATAACCTCCGCCGAATAGGTAAACAACGCCCCCTCCGAAAACTCGCTGATATTGATGCCAACCAGCGTAACAACCTGATAACTGCTGAATTCAGGTACTTCGATAGTCGATGTGAAATCCTCGGGATTCAACACGGCCTTTTCAAACTGGTGCTGATCCGGCGCCGTCGATTTGATAATATAGACCGCCCATTCCCTTGAATCGGAGCCGTTAAAGACAACGCGCAGCTTGCCCAGTTCCCCGTCCGGGTAAAAAGCCACGTATGCTGCCGCATAGCCGCCGACCGCTGCAGGAGAGTTCTGAACGCTAATCGGATATGTGCTATGCGATGCGCCAACGGAAACTAAAGGATAACTTGAAGCTTCCTCATAATGCTCACCGTCATCATGGATGTCGGTGCAATAGTTCCAGACGGCGAACTCCGCCATTGCCGAGTCGGGCGTCCAGCCATGCTGTTCTGACAGAGTGTCTGACAGAACGTCAAAAGCCGCATCATAGCGCGCGCCTTCCCAGATTGACACCATCAGCGACGTGTCAAACTTCTCCGCCAGGAAACTGTGCCAGATAAAACTGCCGTACGGATGTGAGCCGGTCTCATGCATAAGCGAGGTCTGCGGGTAGTCAAAATAGCTGGGGAGATAGCCGTAATTATCATCAGAATGATCAAAAACGATATCCTCCATCCAGGTAGCGTCCAGTTCCATTATCCACAGTCCTTCGCCGCCATCATAACTAAACTGGACACAGTGGTGGAATTCGTGGGCCGCTGTCGCTTTGGCCGCACCGGCCACGTCACCCTCAGGGTCCTGGTTGGGTGGGAAGCCCTCGAAGTTGTTATTCAGCACCAGATAGCTGATATAATCATTCCAGGGCTCAGGACCGTAACTCTCCAGCACTGCGTAGCCATAGTAGGCCATATTCTGGAAGTAGACATCGAATTTCTCATCCCCGCCGGCGCCTCCATCGGATGGCGGCAAGCGATAGCCAAGCTCCTGATGCTTGGTCATGGAGGAGTCGCAATATGCGGCACATTTCTCCACGAAATCAGGTACCTCGTTGCCATCGAGATCCTCGCCGGGAACCGCATTCGGATCCGGGCTAAGGCTATAATGAAGCAGATAATAGCCGCTGGGCGAGACATATACCGAATCAGCCCCGACTCGAGTCAGCGCCAGAGTGACTGTCCGGCGCGTCTCATCGGACAGCAGATCCCAACTGGATCGGATTTCAGCCAGTACCGGAGTGACACCACGAAGCGAGGCCGGATCAGTCGAAGCGGCCAGAGCTTGGTATTTCGAGGGTAGGTTGTGGCGATCCCTGATAGCTGTTATCTGCAGCAGGACTTTCTCATCCAGTGTCAGTTCGCCTGCCCGGTACTCCTGTTCTATCTGTGCGAGCGGACCCCGCTGCATGGCTGCCAGGCCGTCATCGGCGGCCACCAGAGATGACGAAATCATGATCGTCACCAGAAACATCAGAATGATCGACGCTTTCCTGCTCATATATGATCCTTAACCAAAAGATGTCCCAGATTGTTCATATCGGTCATCAGTACCGTTTGCCTAACCCCGGTAAGCCCTTTCCCGGTCCAGTTCTCCATAAACCTGCTCCGCAACCATGCGTAAAGGCGACATCGTACTAAGAATGCTGCTGCTGACGGTAAAGGTAGGAATGTGCCACTTTTTGCTTTTTAGCAGTAAAGGAAAGCCGTTGCGCGCCAGCCGATCCTATCTGTAATTTACTCAAAATCACCGTCCTGTCAAGCGCAATCCCGGACGCTGCGCCGAGAAGTACTGCCCGGTTCCGATCGATAACTGCCATCCGTTCACGTCAGAGTAGGCGGCATCGATACGGACGATACTCCTTGACGACTTTTCAAAGGCCAGGCGCAGGCCAAGTCCGGCACTCATGGAGAAATCGCGCACCTTCATTGGATCGCCCGCCTTCCATATCCGGCCGAAATCAGAAAAAATTACGCCGCCCAGCCGCACCGAGAGGATTGTCAGGTCAGGATAGAGACGGCCTTCCAGATTGAGCACCATCCTCCGATCACCGGTCAGATAGTATTTGTCATACCCGCGCACGCCGGTTGTGCCTCCGAGAATCAGGGCGTTGGTCTCATCCTTCCGCGAGTCTGATTCGTAGATAGCGCGAAAGACAATTGTAACCGGCGCGGACAACTTGCGGTAATACTTCCCGCAGACAGAGGTCGTGTGCCGAAGATTGTCGTCGCTGCGAAACCAAAAATCGTGATAGTAGTCAAACATGACCAGATCCCTTGACGACGCCAGGTAGCGCGAGAAACCCGTGGACGCGACATCGTACAGCCGGCCGTCAAAATCGGGCCGGAAGGCTCGTCCATAACCCAGACTGCCGAAAAACCCGAGTACAAAATCCTCGGTAAAACCGAAACCGTCAACTTGCCTGAACTTGGCATATTCAAAGCCAGAGTAACTTACGGATGCGCTCGTTCTATGATAGACGGTGTCGATGGGAAAACCGGACCGGGCCAGGGCGCTATCTTCGGGATTGACCGAGAATATGGCCGCCCGACTGGTCTGTTCGAATCGATACCGGTAAGCCAGGCCGAATTCGAGCTTTTCCTCGTGGGAGCCGAACCGATACCGCCCCACGGCGCTCATCATATCGCCGTCATAAAAGGACTCGGCGATCACGATATCATCGTTGTAGGTATCCCGTCGACCGCCGGTTTTCAGCAGGCGCACGGAGTATGATGCCGACTGGTTGAGATTATAGAAAGGTCGTGCAATACCGATGCGTTTGATCTCATCCACCGGATTGCTGCTGTAGTCGAGGTCCAGTTCGAAGGGATGGCCGAAAAACCTCTGGTCGGTAAAGCCTGCTACAAAGTAGTCATCGTCGCCATCCTGATGATAGTAGTAGGTG
>DAOWIC010000112.1 GCA_030641085.1 Calditrichota bacterium | reverse complement strand
GATCCGACTGGCGATCAACAATCTCGCCGGCGTGCCCTCGATTGTCTTCGGCCTGTTCGGCCTGGGCTTTTTTATCGGCTTTGTCGGCACCGGAATCGATTCCATGTTTTCCGAACCGGGTCGCCCGGTCTGGGGCCAGCCAGCTATCATCTGGGCCGCCCTGACTCTGGCGGTCTTGACTCTGCCCGTAGTTATCGTCGCGACCGAGGAGGCGTTGCGAGTCATCCCGCGCGAGTTAAAAGAGGCGAGCTACGCCCTCGGCGCGACTAAACTTCAGACTATCCGCCGCATAGTTTTGCCGCAGGCGATGCCGGGCATCCTGACCGGCGCCATCCTGGCGGTCAACCGCGGCGCGGGCGAGGTCGCCCCGATCATGTTTACCGGTGCCGCTTACTACCTGCCCTACCTGCCGGGTAAACTGAACGATCAGTTCATGGAACTGGGTTACCATATCTTTGTCATGGCCACACAGTCGCCGGACATCGAAAGAACCAAACCGATCCTGTACGGAACAGTGCTGGTGCTGCTGGTGTTAACCTTTCTGCTCAACACGACCGCCATCCTGATCCGATCCAGAATGAGAACGAGAGCTGCCAATGCTGAATAACGACGCCATGACCAACAGCCGAATTCGGCCAACCGATAAGATCGCGAGAGTCCGTCCGATAAAGGTCACTCCGCCCGAGTCTATTATCACCGCCGAGGACCTGAATTTCTACTATGGCGACAATCAGGCGCTATTCGACGTCTCGGTCGAAATGGAGAAAAACCGGGTCTCCGCGATCATCGGCCCCTCCGGTTGCGGCAAATCAACCTTCCTGCGCGTGTTGAACCGCATGAACGATACGATCCCATCCACGCGCCTGACCGGATCGGTGAAAATCGACGGTCGCGATATATACGATGACTTCAAAGATATCTCCACCCTGCGCACCAAGGTGGGTATGGTCTTCCAAAAATCGAACCCGTTCCCGAAGTCGGTCTATGAAAACGTCGCCTACGGTCTGAAAGTGAACGGCATCAAGGATAAGCAGACAATCGACGAGGCGGTGGAGCAGGCACTCAGGGACGCCTTCCTCTGGGACGAGGTGAAGGATAAACTGAACCGAAGCGCCCTGATGCTTTCCGGCGGCCAGCAGCAGCGTCTATGTATCGCGCGAGCCCTGGCGGTACAACCGGAAGTGCTCTTGATGGACGAACCGGCCTCGGCCTTGGACCCGTTATCCACCTCCAAAATCGAGGACTTAATTAAAGAGTTAAAAAAACATTACACCATTATCATCGTGACACACAATATGCAGCAGGCGGCCCGTGTCTCCGACACCACGCTCTTTTTCTATGAGGGATACCTCGTTGAATGCGGACCGACCAAAAAGATATTCACCCACCCGGACAAAAAGAAAACCGAGGACTATATCACCGGTCGGTTCGGATAAGAGGTTTCAATTATGCCCAGACATTTTCAACGAGAACTAGAACGACTGAAACGCAAACTGCTCGGGCTAAGCGCCCTGGTAGGCGAAAACCTGCGCGACGCCATCAAAGCGGTCGGTGAATACGATCTCGTCCTCGCCGACAAGGTCCGCGAGGTAGACCTTGAGATCGATCAGATCGAAATTGATGTTGAAGAGGATTGCCTGAAGATCCTCGCCCTGCACCAGCCGGTGGCGATCGACCTGCGGTTGATTGTCGCGATCCTGAAAATCAACAATGATCTTGAGCGTATCGGCGATCTATCGGAAAATATCGCCCGTCAGGTCAACCACGGCCCGATTATTGTGAACGATTCGCCGAGTCTGGAAATACACGGCATGGATAAGAAGGTCCAGCGCATGCTTAACGATGCCCTCGATGCTTTTGTCAACCTCGATGTCGAACTGGCTCGCGAAGTCTGCATTAACGATGATCAGGTCGATGAGATCAACGCCAGAATTCACCAGGAGTCTAAAGAGGCAATCACCGCGGACAACTCAAACACTGAGTATGCTTTGCAGCTTCTTTCGATATCGCGCTACCTTGAGCGCATCGCCGACCACACCACCAACATCGCCGAGGATGTCATCTATCTGGTCGAGGGGGAGATAATCAGACACGGCCGGGATAATACGGTCGACAGTGAGATAGATCCGCGCGTCCCATCCTCCCGTCGCTAAATTTATGCGGCGGTGGCTCTACAGTGCTCATGGAGCCGCCACCGTTTCGCATCCGGTTACGTTAACCCTTGTCTTACTCTTTCCGTTGTGTCGGGTCCTGATTCACCGCAGGTGGATTGTGACCCGACACTAGATCGCGACGAAAAACTGTAAGGTCAAACCATCTCGGCCCGGATTTGCTCGTTCAGCTTGCCGTTGGCCGGAACCTTCAGCGCCAGCAGCATATCGACAAAAACAATCACTGCCCCGGCAATAAATGTCGCCTTGTAGCCGAACATGCTCCATACCACCCCGCCCACAATCGGAATCACCACCGCCGTGATATGATTGGCAGTCATCCCGAACGAAAGACAGCCGGTAACATCCTCCGGCGGCGCGATCTTGCGCAGGTAGGATTTGAGCGCTATCGATGATCCGAACAAAGCGTTGTCAATCAGAAAGAGCGGCAGCAGCAACGGCAGGTAAGTTATGTAGGCGTAACCGGTGAAGACGAAGATCAGGATAAACGACGCGCCGACCAGAACTACTCTCTCCCCCAGTTTGTCACTGATATGACCGATCCAGCGATGGGTGAAGATAGTAATCAGGCTGTTGGCCAACATGAGAATCGAGACATAGGTAATATCGAGACCGTGGTTTTTCACCAGCAGGAAGATAGCAAAAGTGGTAAAAATGTGCCGCCGACAGCCGCGCAAAAACGAGAGCGAATAATAGAGCATATACTTGCGGCTGAGTTTGACCTTGCGGTTTTCTGTTTTAGTGCGGTTCGACGGCAGCGCCACGGCAAGGTACAGCCCGATCGCTATAATCGCCGCGCCGAAAATGTAAAAAGTAGTGTGGAAATCGAGAAAGAGCGTCAGCCCCAGCACGATCACCGCCCCGATCAATCCCGCCATCGATTCATAGGAGCGTAGTCTCCCCTGCGCGCGACCTAGATTATCCGATTTTGAAAGCAATAGCAGTTGGGAGGAATTGGTCGGCTCGAAATAGTGGAAGCCGAACGACATGAGCACAGTCGCCAGCCCGAGCACCACCAACGACGGCGCCACTCCGCACAGAAACAACCCCGCTCCGACGGCTATGATAGACAGTGCGGCAATTCGCGATTCGGTCAGGTAAAGCGCCAGCGCCCCGACGCCGAACGCCAGCAGGCCGGGAATCTCGCGCGCCGCCTGGATCAGCCCGACATCGGTCGGGGAGGCGTCAAACACCTCGACCGCGAAGTTGTTGAACATGATCCGCCAGGCATAAAACCCGATCCAGACTACCATCGAGGAGAGCGTGATCGTAACAATCGAGACTTTTTTTATTCCAAGCGCCATAACCCGCCGAAGATAACACAATTATCGCAGGCAGGGTAGGAAAAGAAACAGAGCATACAGATCCATGTATGCTCCGCTATTGTATACAAGGACTGCTACAGGTCAGGCAGGCTGTATCCTACGGATACCCCCCTACCGCCACATGTGAATCAGGTCCGTGATGCGGGCGAGATGATGATCGTCGTGCTCGGCGGCAAAAAAAGCACTGTCGATCACGCGCATCGGCTTGTCCAGCCGCGGATGATGCGCGCTGATTACGGCCTGCTCCCCGGTCAGGTTATACATGCGCTCGACCAGGTGTTCGCGGTCAGCCCGAAAGATCCTCAGCATGCCGTCGACCGGCTCATCATTGAAATCCGTCTCCTGCATGTGCAGCTTACTCCGGTCGGGCGCCCGCAGCGCCTTCTCGCCGGCGAGAAAATCATCCAGACGGCCCGACCACAGATGTTCCACCAGCGTAAAATGCCCGATTGTCTCGGCAATTGTCCAGGTGTCACCGTCGCGTCGGGTCAGCACCTCGTGCGACAATGAGGCTACTTTCTCCTCCAGCCGTGCCGGAGCGCCGCGCAGCCGCTCGACCACCATCGGAAACATCTCGGCCGGTAGTCCGAAATCGAACTTCCGGTCATTCCAAATCACCCTGTTTTGCATCTTCGACTCCTTCGTGGTATGAGAGGCCAAGCCGCTGGATCGGCGCGCCCGGTTTACTACTTTACGTTATCGGCAGACGTCCCCGTCTGCCGATGCGTCGGGACCGCAAGGGTCCCGACTTACTCAACCATACCAACTAACCCTTCACAAACACCGCCGCCCGGCTTCGCCGGACCTCAGGTCTCTCTACAAGGGAAAAGTCGCACTGTCGCGTGACATCGACGGTGTTAGCGAAATCATCCACACTGATATGCCCGCGCGGCTCTATCATAAACAGCCGCCCGTCGGGCTTCAGCGCCCGGTGGATCTCCGCCATGAATCGCGGCAGGTCCGGCACCTCGTGGGCGACATTGATAGTCAGCGCCAAATCGACCTGACCAGCCAGGTCATCAAGCATCAGGCTGGACTCGTTGCACACGCGACCGTCGATACGTTCGGCAAGGTTTTTCCTCGCCGCCCGGCGCCGCAGGGATTCGATCATTTTCTCCTGGAGATCGACACAGATCACCCGTCCCCCGTCGCCTGCCAGACGGGCTGCGTCGAAGCTGAAAAAACCCATCCCGGGTCCGACATCGAGCACAGTCATACCCGGCTTGACATATGACTTGAGAATCTTGATCGGGTTCTGAACCAGTTTCCTAAGCGGGCTGGCAAGAATATAGCCGACCCACCAAGGGCATACATGCTGCGCCATGAAATCACCTCCGCATCACCTGAAGATAATAGTTAGAAGTCATATACGATAGCGCAAGAGCAAAGTTCGACGATCTTACTCCTTCGGTGGCACTGGTGGCGGAAACAGACCAAGCTGGGTCATAAAGGCAACGTTATCCCAAGTGATCCACGTCTCGGCAATCTTGCCTTCGTGGAAGCGTTGCATGATTACCATCTGACACTCGGCCATCTTGTCGGTGGGAGGAATATCACCCATCGGGCCGGACATCGTGCCGGCGCCCATACTGACATAGGCGACATAGTTTCCCTCGGCAATCATCGGACCGATTTCTTCGTGCCAGTCCGGGAACGCCGCAAATGTCTCCGTAAGAAACACCTTGAGTTCCTCGAGGCCGTGGATATCTCGAGTCTCCGGCGGCATCGCCTGACAGTGCCGGACATAATCGTCGGTCAGCACCTCGTTCCACGCGTCCGGGTTATGTTTGTTGACACCCTCCTCGTAGAGTTTGACTATCAAGGCTTTGTTCTGCTCCTGTACCTCAACCGCCCGCTGACCGCATCCGATCGCCAGACAGACAAGGACCAGAGCACTCAGCACCAGCGCCGCGATTATTGTCGTGCGCATCGTTACCTCCTCCTGTAAGATTAATCTGTATGATGATGTGCGTGGTGAACGCCCGGTTCAGTATGCACCCGGGCCGATACAGAGGGCAATAGTTTTCTTGTTGGTAGAGAATCGACGTACGCAGTTACGGCCCAAAGGAAGCTCCCCGAATCAACTCTTCCTTCTTCGCGCGGGGCCAGCGTTTGATGTCATATTCGCGTTTGCGGGCGGTTTTTTCCGAGGCCTGTTCTTCCGTGTAAACCAGCGTAACCGGCAGGCGCGAGCGAGTGTACTTGGAGGCCGTGCCGGAATTGTGCTGATCGAGCCGCCGCTCGATGTCGGTGGTGATACCGGTGTAGTACGAACCGTCGCGGCATTGGAGAATGTAGAGATACCATTTGCTCATTGGTCAGGTCTCTGTACGACCGGATACATAGGTTACACATTGATGTAATTCTGTTACGATAGAACAATGATAATATGGAGCGGCAGAGCAATCAAGAAAAATAATAGGCGTGCGTTGGGTGTCAGGTCACACCTCCACCTTCGGTAGAGCCAAGACCTGACACAACAGGACAACATGTGCACGGCAGGTGCCCTCACCTGCCGCGAGTTAGGTCGTAGGCATTTGATTTATCAAATGCTTGCCCCGGACATGATGAATCATGTCCCTACAAACAAAAGTTCAGGTTCTTTCGGACGCTGAGCGTCCTCCGGAACTCGACCTGCGATATGTGTGATGACCGCCTACGGTTCGTAGGCGAGGTGTTTGACGCTTTTGAGTTTGGTTCGCTTGGGGTGCTTATAAGACGGAATGAAAAAGTCGGGGCCTTCCGGACGGCGCATCCGCACCGTGTAATCCTGACATCCCTGGCAGCGACGGATCCGTCCCAGCGCCTCGCGTTTTATCCGACGCCTCTTGGTATGTGTGGGAGCATAGACCGGCTCACCGATTATTTTGTGACCCTTGAAGGGATCGTCATCGTCGTGGAATTTGACACCGCCGATAACATTATTCGTACCCGGCTCATAGATCGTTGCGCCGGGGCATTCTATGAACACATATTCGTCGGTATCCGCGCTTTCAATAAACGCCTGTGCTTCCTCCAACTCATTGGAGTTACACTGGAGACAAAGCCAAACGCCTTTTCTCTCGATAAGCTCTCTGCCGCAACTGATACAGGTTTTCTTTTCGGCCATAACGGTCTCTCTCCCGGCATTGCCCACGATCACATCTGTTTAGCGGGGCGGAAATTCTATTTCACGTTTCATCCAAGAGCACTGCAACCGGTTTGCCGGAGGCGGCGCGCCGCGTTAACTTATTGATGTTGTGGTGCTTGTAGGCGGTGGTGTCAGTTCTTGACGGTTAGAAAATCGTTGAAAATATGGGGCAAAGTCCAGCCCCTATGGGCCTATCCCCTAAACAGCAGAAAGAGTGACGAAACAGTGACCGTGATCGGGAGCAACCCCACGAATGAATAGGGGACAAAGAATGACACCACAAAAGCGAGTGCAACCGCCGGGATCACCAGATATTTCACGGTCGAAAAAGTGAGCTTGGCCAGGCGCGAGATGACAAACAGAAGAAGCACTGCCAAGACGATATAGGCGGCGTAGAGGCCGTTCTGGCCGAAATTATCTATGATATAGCGCTGTATCGGCCCGATCAGGCCGGAATACTCATCGGCTTTTTGGGTGGCCTGGTCGGCCAAAGCCTGAGCCTGTGCCAGTAGCCCGGTATCAACCATCATAATCCTCGTCGAGCGGTTCGATCACCAGCGAGGACTCACCCACCCGGGTCAAACCCTGCATCCGCTTAGTGAGAAAGTTTTTGGAGGTAATCCATTTGTGCGAAAGCTCCAGGATTTCGTCCTGCTCCACATCGGTCTGCCAGTCGAGGACCACCTGGTCGACGCTCTGTTCTTCAACTACCAGATCATCCATTGTCAGCACAAACTTCACCTTCATAACGTACCGTCCTGTTCCTCAGTGTTCAGATCATGTTCCTGACCTCTCTTTTGCAAGGGGGGTGCCAGAGAAGGAATAACTGCCGCACGATTTTCTAAACGATGGGATGACAAGTGTTTGCGGCGGCGCTTGAGGCTGGAAATGAGCGAATTTCGGGCTTTTGGATCGCGGCGTGAACGGCTGGATATGGGAGAAAGCCCATAATCTGTGGGCTAATAAAATACCCGACGGCGGGTTAGGCCGTCGGGCTGCTCGTATTACGGTAGTTCTTTCAATTTGTTCCCGGAGATGCAGCACACTTGTGGAAGGTGCCCGGCAGTCGGACTCGGGAGACTGCTCAGATCGCCCGGATACCGTCAGGATGTGGGATACCTGTCAGGGTCAGTCCATGACCCGCCACCGATTACCTGTCGGAAGTGATAGCTGTAGTCTTCCGGAAGGCAGTGCCTTACTTTCTCCTCCTTGGTTCACAGCGGTGTTGCCGAGGCTGTGAACCCCTCTACTCCATAGGCATATCCTCCACAATAAGCGTTTGCTCTTGGGCGGTTCGATATTGTAAGCTAAGGGATCTTCCTTCAGCTACGTTGTTTTGGCGAGTTGAATTGGTGAGGTGAGTTGATAATGCTCGGACAATGGTTGGGCAAGGCGTCAACCACTCCTTAACTTTACCGACCCCGTCCATGTTTGTCAAGCACAAATAATCGGACCGGAGCGGAAATGAAACCGATTACCGGCTCTTCTGGATGGTTGACTTTTTGGAGTAAGTGGCCTTTCTTTTTAAGGTTAGCATACATTGTAACGCCCCGCCGCTAAAGAAACGAGGGGCAAAACCGATAACCTGTAAAGTATGGATCAAGATTTTCTTATTGAGGAAATAACCAAGGCCGAACGGTCCAAGGAGGTTCGGAAGGTAACCCAGCACCGGGAGCGCAAACCGCTCTGGCGCGAGTACCTCGAGACCGCTATAATCGCCCTGGTCGCAGCGGTGCTGCTGCGGGTGTTTGTGGTGTCAGCCTACCGGGTTAGCTCATCGTCGATGGAGGGTAGTCTCTATGAAGGTGACTATATCTTTGTCAACAAGCTGGCCTACGAGTACGGCACCGATCCCAGGCCGGGCGATATCATTGTCTTCAAATACCCCAACAACCCGACCAAAGAATATATCAAGCGGGTGGTGGCGCTGGAGGGCCAGACGGTCCAAGTGGCAGACAAGGTGGCGTATGTCGACGGTGAGGTGGCCGAAATTCCGATCCACTCCAAACATATCGACAAGCGGATTATCCCGGGCGACCTGTCGTTCCGCGATAATTTCCAGCCGTATGTGGTGCCGGAGGGTGAGTATTTCGTTCTTGGTGACAACCGTGACGACAGCCGCGACAGCCGGTTCTGGGGCTGTGTGCCCCGCGAGAATATCCTCGGCAAAGCGATTTTCGTCTACTGGTCGTGGACTCCCGATAAGGATGCTCCCGGATGGGGCTTTCCATACATTGTCGATGCTGTTCAGTGGGTAGGTTACGGGCTGTTTAATTTCCCGTCGCATATTCGCTGGGAGCGTCTCGGCACATCGCTTTAATCGATGACTCTTTCACTCTACCTTCATTATCCCTTTTGCGCCAACCGTTGCTCGTATTGCGACTTTTACAAAGAGCTGCACGAACCGGCGCTGGAGAAAGCGTTTTATCGGGCATTGACAATCGAGACCGAACTGGCGCTAAACCAATTGCCGCCCGGACAGCACGAGGTACAGACGATCTTCATCGGCGGCGGGACACCCTCGCTGACGAATCTCGGCCTGCTCGGCGAATGGCTGCACCTGGTCCGATCTTTGATCAAAGTCTCCGACTGGCTGGAGTTTTCGGTCGAGACCAATCCGGAATCGGTCTCGCACGAAGTATTGGCCGGGTTTAAGGCACTCGGAGTGAACCGGCCGCTGTTCGGGATACAGTCGTTCAATCAGGCACAACTGCGCCTGCTCGATCGGATTCACAACCCGGATGACAGCCATCGCGCGCTTTACCTGGCCCGGGCGCTAAGGTTTGACAATTACGGCGTCGATCTGATTTTCGGCCTGCCGTCACAGACCGGGCAAATGCTGGCCGACGATGTAAATCAGGTGATTGATCTGGCCCCGCCGCATATTTCGTTTTATCAGCTTGCGGTGGAGGAGGGCACTCCACTCGCGGCGCAGGTGGCGGCGGGCGAGATAGAGCCGGTCGGCAGCGATTTGGCGGCGATGATGTTCCGCGAGGGGTGCAGCCGGTTTCGTGAGGCAGACTACACCCGCTATGAAATCTCCTCGTTTGCAATGCCCGGCTGTCAGTGCCGACACAACCTGACCTACTGGCAGGGGGGCGAATACCTCGGCCTGGGACCATCGGCCCACTCATTTGTCGGTGACCGACGTTTTGCCAATCAGGCTAATCTGGGTGAATACGTATCGTCACTCGAAATGGGTCAACTGCCGCGCCTGGTCGATGAATCGGGCGAGGAACAGCGGATGAACGAAGCGATCATGCTCGGCCTGCGGCTTACCGAAGGCATTACCCATAGCAGTTTCCTCCGGCGGTTTGGGGTCGCGCTCGACACACGCCTTGATATGAAGCAGTGTGAGATTTTCGCAAAATCAGATCATCTGGTTCTCGACGATGCCGGGCTGCGCCTGACCGAAGAGGGACTGATGATGGTCGACGAGATCACCCGCCGATTGCTGCCCTGATCATAACTGACCAATAATGCCATATATGGCTTCTTGACAAGCCGTTGCCGATTGGCCATCATACCCGGGCGTGAATCACACCCCAGGGATTTTATGTGGCGTTCGAGATATATTTCCGG
>DAOWIC010000263.1 GCA_030641085.1 Calditrichota bacterium | reverse complement strand
GCACTTTGAGTACATCGCCCCCGACCAGCACGATGTAGGCGGTGTAAACGACCGTGTACAGCCAGAGCGCGCGTTCCGGTGATGACAGTCGCTTGAAAAGGGCGAGCGGAATGATCAAACCGGCACCGTAAAAACCGTAATGCTTCATGAACCGCCCGACATACTCCAGACCATTGGAGAACTGGGCCATGTCAAAACCGGTCTTTGCATAGAATGGGTTCGGAAGCAACGAGCCGTAGTAGCTGACCAGAAAGACCACGTACGGCAGCGATATGACAAAGGCCGCCGCCGCACAGCGGATCGTAAACATCGGCAGGCGGCGATTTTCCACCGCCTCGACCAATATCAGCAGTCCCGTCACGAACGCTCCCTCGGGTCGGATCCAAACCGCCATCAGCATAGCGAAGATCAGAAACCAGCTCCGTTTCAGATACAGGTAGACAGCAAGCAACGCGAAAAACGCAAAGGCGGCGGTCTCCAGTCCGGCCGGCGACCAGTACGCCAGCGACTGATTGAGGCCAACGATATAGACTGCGGCCACAGCATACCACTGATGACGCTTATCAAAAAGCAGGCAACCGATCAGATATGTCAGGACAATCACTCCCGCGCCGAGGATGAATCCGGTGATCTGCGAGAGGCCAATATAGCCGATCCCGAGCGCGCCCCCCAGGATCAGGTAAATGACCCAGCCAAAATTGGTGTATCCCTGAACCCGCTCCCCTATGTTGAAGACAAGACCATCGCCGTTGAGATAGTTGGCTACGTAGCGGTAGGAAATGTAGGCATCATCCTGAACGAAATTGAACTCGTGGCAGAACCAGGCATAGACAAGGATAGCGGGCAGAAGCAGCAGGATTGTTTTATGCAGAGGTTTCACCGGAACTCTTTACTTATTTAGTCACGGATCAGTTCTTCAAACAGTCGCAGATATTTCCAGGCCGCCTTATCCCATGAGAAGTCCTGGCGCATTCCGGCTTTCATGATTTTTGTCCACGGCCGTCGTCTGGGATAGAGCGATACCGCGCGCTCGATTGCCTCACGCAGAGCTTGCGAAGTATATTCGCTGAATACAAAGCCGGTCCCCTCGCCTGTCCGGGGATTGTAATCGTCAACCGTGTCGGCCAATCCTCCGACTTCCCTGACAAGTGGTACCGTGCCGTACTTGAGTGAGTACATCTGGTTCAGCCCGCACGGCTCGTAGTGCGACGGCATCAGGAACATATCGGCCGCAGCCTCGATCCAGTGCGCCAGGGAATCGTCGAAAGCGAGATATACTTTCAGCTTGTCCGGGAATTTCTGCTGAAGTTCCTCGAACAGTTGATGATACTTCTCTTCCCCGGTCCCGAGCACAATCATTTGCAGGTCCATCTGGAAAATCTCGTCCGCAATCTCGGCGATCAGGTCAAAGCCTTTCTGGTCGGCCAGCCGTGAAATGATGCCGACCAGCGGTGTTTTTTCACGGACCGGCAGGCCGGCCTTGCCGAGCAGTTCAATCTTGTTCATCTTCTTGCCGGAGAGATTGGCGGCGTAATAATTGTAAGGTATTTTTTTGTCGCGCGACGGGGACCAGATCGTGTAATCGACCCCGTTCAGGATGCCGGAAATGTCGCTCGTGCGGCGCTGGAGAACGCCCTGCAAACCGCATCCGTGCTCGTCGGTCTGGATTTCCTCCGCGTACCTTTCCGAGACGGTGGTAATCCGGTCGGAATGTTCGATCGCCGCCTTGAGGAAATTAACCTTGCCGTAGAACTCAAAGGGCGAGGTCGGGAAAAACAGTTTCTCAGGCAGATCGAGTTTTTCGAAACGCTCGCCATCGAATGTCCCCTGGTAGGCCAGATTGTGGATGGTCAGCACCGTCCTGACGTTGGCAAAAAACGGGTCCTCGGCATAGAGCGTCTTTAGATAGACCGGGATCATCGCCGCCTGCCAGTCGTGGACATGAATGATGTCCGGCTTCCAGCCCATGCCCTTTACCGCCTCCAGAACGGCCCGGGCGAAAAAGGCAAAGCGCATGTCGTTGTCGGTGTAGTCGGAGCCGGTCCGCTCGTCACGGTACAACTGCAGCCGCTTGAAGTAGTCGCCGTTGTCGATGAAGCAGTATTCGAGCGGCAGCCGTTTAGCTTTGATGTAGTCCACAGTAAATGACTTCTGTGTACCGTTGACCGAGACCTTGAGGTCCAGCCCCGTCGAATGAACCGTGTGGTCTTTTAGTGCGGCCGGGTCGTACAGGGGGATGAAGGTTTTCACCTCAGATCCCTGTTTGGCCATTGCCGCCGGTAGCGCCCCGATTACATCTGCCAGTCCGCCGGTTTTAGCGAACGGCACCATCTCAGAAGAAGCAACTAATACCCTCATCTCTGTTTATCCCTGTCGACTTTGTCCACTGTCTGGTTTGTCATAACCTCCTCGACATTAATCTGCCGCAGGAAGGCGGCCGCCGCCTCGGGGGCGGTCGGATTGATATAAAAACCGGAGCCCCATTCGAAGCCGTCTATTTTGGTCAGCTTGGGTATGATCTCGATATGCCAGTGATAATAATCATGATACTCTTTCGAAACCGGCCGCGTGTGCAGGATGTAGTTGAAGGGCGGGTCGTTCAGGGCCAGCTTCAGTCGCATGAGAGTGTCCCTCAGCGCCCGAGCCAATGTCATGTACTCGCTGTCACTCATCTCGAGATAGCTCGACTGGTGCGTTTTGGGAAAGAGCCAGGTTTCGAACGGGAACCTCGGTGCAAACGGCTGGATAGTCAAAAAAGCGTCGTAGTCCCTGACCACTCGCTCGTTATCCTCGATCTCCTGACGTACGATATCGCAGTAAATGCAGCGCTCCTTGAAATCGTGATACCGTTTCGCGCCATCCAGTTCTTCGCTCACTCGCTTGGGGATAATCGGCGTGGCAATCAACTGGCTGTGCGCGTGCTCCAGTGACGCCCCGGCAGCCTCGCCGTGGTTCTTGAAAATGAGTATGTATTTCAACCGCCGATCGCGCTCGAGATCGATCATTCGTTCACGGTAAACCCAGAGAATATCCCGAACCTGCTCCACCGACATGTCGACCATATCCTCGCCATGGTTGGCGGTCTCGATGATCACCTCATGCGCCCCGACCCCGCTCATTCGGTCATAAAGTCCTTTCGGTTCGCGGTCCAACTCGCCCTCCACTCGCAACGCGGGATACTTGTTCGGAATAACCCGCAGCGACCATCCCGGCTGGTTCGGTTCGCTACCGGCATCACGATAGGCCAGAATCTCCGGCGGCGTGTTACCCTCACGTCCGGGACAGAACGGGCACATGCTGGCGGCCACTTTCGGGGCCACCGAGCGAAATGACATCGGCCGTTTGGCACGCTCGGTCGAGATTATCACCCACCGGCCCACAATTGGATCTTTTCTCAGTTCGGGCATT
>DAOWIC010000256.1 GCA_030641085.1 Calditrichota bacterium | reverse complement strand
TTTCGATATGCCTGCGGCTTTTTGTCGATCACGTGGGCAAAAACCGGCGAGCGAAAGACGGGTTCCGGTCTGGTCTTGAAGGCGCTGTTCATTATCGGCCAGGCGAAAATAAGATTGGTGACGATGATCAACGCCAGAGCCGCGTACAATCCGCGTGCCAGCCATCGGCTGGTGGTGAACACGCGCTGCGAAAGGTGGTCAAAGCCGTAACCGCCCAGCATGGCCATACCGAGCAGTACAAACTGAAAGGCTCGCCCGGTACATCGGGTGGAACTAAAACCGGGCAGGCTCGATAGAATGCGCCAGGGCGACCACGACCCGACATCACCCAGCCCCAGCAGCAAAAAGAAAAGAATTAGAAAAAGCCAGACACGCAGACGCCGGAAATTGTAGACAATCGCCACCAGCGCGAGCACCACCAAAATAGGCGACAGGTAAGCGCCGTATTCATGCCAGCCCCAATATTGCCCCTCAAAGTTGCGGGCGAAAAGGGAGTGATTCCAGCCGAAAAATATTTTCCCCAGCGCGCCGACCGGAATCGTTTCCGCCGGGTTGCCCTCCCACTTATTATTCAGCAGGTATACGGTCATCGGGAGGAATTTGACCGCCGCCACCCCCAGGCCGATCATGGTCGCCAGCAGCAGGTTTTTCACCCAGATGATTTCCCGCTGCTGCAAAGCGATCAGGCCGAACAGCAGAACCGAGAAGGTCAGCGTGTACAAAAGCGGTATCGCCGCCCCGTTGCCGAGCACCATTAGCGCCAGGCTGAATCCGGCCATGATAATATCGCGCTTGCGTTCGGTCGAACGATGAACGAAATAGACAAACCAGGGCAGGAAACAAAAATGCGTAAAGGGCATGTGGCCCTCGGCAAAATGCAGCGCGAAGTGAACCGAGCCAAAGTAGGCCACCGATGCCATCAGGGCCGCCAGACGCGAGTGACCAAACCGCTCGAACAGCCGAAAACTTCCCCAGAATCCGATCAGGTAACAGATCGCCACCTGAAGTTTCAGACCGACAACCGCGCCGAAAACCATATAGAGCAGGAAAAAGGGCGAGAGAACGGCGACCTCCGGATGATGGAAGAGGATATTGCCACCGCCCATGTACGGATTCCAGAACGGGAACTGGCCGTACTCAAGAATGCTGCCAACCGGCACCGCGGCAATGGTCGCAAACAGGTCCCAGTCACGCACGCCCCAGTAATCATACCTTTTCAAGAAAGGGATAACATAATATATTGCCAAGGCAATCAGGGTGAGAGGATACAGTAGTTGTTGTTTTTTTATTTCCATCCTGCTATACAACTCGTTGTGAATTATCCGCCGGTAACTTAATGAATTATTACTTTTTGAAAAACAAAAGATTCCTCTGGCCGACCGGCTTATTTCTGCTTTTTCTGATCTGCTACTTGATCCTGTTTCAGATCGGCGATGTCAAATACTACAACCTGGCCCGTACGCTGACCCAGTGGGACGCGGTCCATTACCTGTCTATCGCCGACTCAGGTTACGAAAAATTCCCCTGTGATTATAATCCGTCATACATCTGCGGTAATGTAGGCTGGTTTCCGTTTTATCCGCTTGTCGCGCGGATTGTCACGATGGCGGGAATCGACGCCAATCTGGCGGTCCTGCTGGTTAGCTGGCTATCTTTCTGGGCGGCGTTGATTATCATTTTCTATCTGCTCGAGAGCATGTTCAATCGACGAACCGCGCTGCTTTCGCTGGTGGCGCTGCTGCTCTTTCCCACCTCGTTTTACTTTTTGACCGCCTTCCCCTACTCGCTTTACCTGTTGCTGACTTCAATTGTGTTCTTGCTGCTGCACAAGAAGCGCTACACGTGGCTCTTCCTGCCGAGCGGATTTCTGGCTGTTACCTATCCCTCCGGAATTATCATCGCTCTGCCTCTGTTGTACTGTCTCGTGCGAAACTGGAGGGAACATTCGCGCTCGGATCGACTGGGGCTGGTTGCCGGGATACTATCCACCGGGCTGGCGCTGCTATTGTATTATTCCTACAACTGGATCAGGTTTGACGACTTCTTCCTGTACAATCATTTTCAGGCCCAGAGTTATTACGCCCACGGAATTTCGTTTCCGCTTTTGACGGTTTACAAGTCGTTGCTCGTTCTAAACAGCAGCAACCCGGTTTTCACTGCTCTGGTTTATATGCTGGCGGTGGTGGTTTTGTTTTACACGCGGCGGGTGCCGGTGGGCTGGCAGATATTTCTGTTTGCGGCCTTGCTGTTCACACCCAGCTTTGGGACGACGACCTGTTATTATCGTCACATAGTGATCGCTTTTCCACTTTTTGTAATGGTTGGCGCGGCCACGGAATCGAATTGGCGTCTGGGGCTTTATGGTCTGTACGTAATTGTGTCGGTATATCTGACTGGATCGGTCTTTCTCCATGCCTACAAACTGGGTCGGCTGATGTAGCACTACTCTTGTAGCAGCAACAGCATGTGCAGCGTATCGCCGTACAGTTGTTCGAAATACACCGTATCACCGTGGGTGACAAAGTCCGCTACATACTCGCCGCTGGGGACTCTCAGGCTGTCGCAGTTGTTGGAGTGCACGAAACTGAGATCAAAAACTGCTACGTTTGACCCGAAGTCATAAACGGTGCCTTCGCAATTGCAGAAATCAACATCGAAACCAGCCGCATCCCAGAAGAACATGGCGTAGTTGCGATTGTTGGTAACGGTCATCAGGACCGAGTCAATCTGCCGAGCATCTTCGACAATGGTAAGATCGCGGACAAAGTATACGCCGCGAAAGACTTCCGACTCCGGCTCGTTCTTGTCGTCATTGTTGCACGCGGGCAGGAACGCCACCGCCATCAGGGCGGCGGCGATAATCAATCGTTTTGCAGTTCTGGCTGGCATCAGTTACCTGACGGTCGAGTCCGAAAAATGTTCAATGCCGTTTCGGCGGCTCATCCGGAGCTTTTGCTCAGTCCGGCGGCGACGTCCTGGGCAGCTTTTTCGCCCGTCCGTTCCTGATTATACTCCACGGCAGCCTTTACGAACTCCCTGAAGAGCGGGTGCGGTCGGGTCGGGCGTGATTTCAATTCCGGATGAAACTGTACCCCGACAAACCAGCGATGTTCAGGTACTTCGACAATCTCGACTAAATGTTCGTCGGGCGACACGCCGGCAATCATCAAACCCTTCTCGGTCAGCTTCTGGCGATAGGCGTTGTTCAGTTCATACCGGTGACGGTGACGCTCGGAAATGTTCTCCTCGCCGTATGCCTCCATCGATTTCGTCCCAGGAGCCAGACGGCACGGATATGCGCCGAGTCGCATGGTGCCGCCCAATTCCGTCACCCCCTCCTGATCCGCCATGAGGTGGATCACCGGATGTTTCAGTTCGCGGTAGAATTCGTAACTGTGCGCATCGGGGAGGTCACATTCGTTGCGGGCAAACTCGATCACCGCGCACTGCATGCCGAGACAGATGCCGAAGAACGGGATGTTTTTCTCCCGGACATACCTGATAGACTCGATCTTTCCTTCCACGCCCCGCTCGCCGAATCCGCCGGGGATCAGCAGACCGTCTATATCGTGCAAAAATTTCTCCGCGCCGTAATGCTTGATATCTTCCGAGCTAACCCAGACCAGGTCAACCTCGGCGCCGCTGTAAACGCCGGCATGCACAAATGCCTCGATAATCGATTTGTAGGCATCCTTGAGATTTACATACTTGCCGCAGATACCGATTTTGATCCGTTTCTGCGGATTGGTAATTTTCTCAACCATCGTCTCCCATTCGGTCAGGTCGGGCGGATCCAGTTCCCAGCCGAAATGCGTACAGATAATATCATCGAGTTCCTGAGCATGAAAACCGAGCGGCACCGCGTAAATGGTAGCGGCATCCTCGGCCGAAATGACATTGCTCGGCGGAACCGAACAGAAAAGCGATATTTTCTGTCGCAGACTGTCCGATAACGGCTTGGCCGACCGGCAGATCAGAACATTGGGCTGGATACCGATCGCGCGCAGTTCGCTCACCGAGTGCTGGGTCGGTTTGGTTTTGTACTCGCCTGCCGAACGGATATACGGCACCAGCGTTACATGAACAAACATGGCGCCCTGCGGGCCTTCCTCCTGACCCATCTGGCGGATCGCTTCCAGAAAAGGCAGCGACTCGATGTCGCCCACCGTACCGCCGATCTCCACGATAGTTACATCGGGCGGCTCATCGGAGCGCTCGAACCGCTTGATGCGATTCTTGATCTCCTCGGTGATATGCGGAATTACCTGCACCGTCGCCCCGAGATAATCGCCGCGCCGTTCGCGCGTGATGACGGTGTTGTATATCTGGCCGGTGGTAACATTGTGGTCCTTGCCCAGCGACTGATCCAGAAAACGTTCGTAATGGCCAAGGTCCAGATCGGTCTCGGAGCCATCGTCGGTGACGTAAACTTCACCGTGCTGGAACGGATTCATCGTACCCGGGTCGACATTCAGATACGGGTCGGATTTTATGCTGGCCACCTTCATCCCGCGTTTTTTCAGCAGCAAACCGATCGAGGAGGCCGAGATACCCTTACCGAGCGAGGAAACCACACCACCCGTAACAAATATGTACTTGGTCTTTTTAGACATCACACACCCTTACCTGTATACACCATCCATTTTCTTCACATCATCGGGACTGTCAACCGACACTGTCCGGATCCGGGTCTTGAAAGCGCGAATCCCAACTCCGTTCGCCAGAATACGCAATTGCTCCAGCGACTCCGCCTTTTCCAGCGGCGAACGTTTCCATCGGGCAAACTGACGAAGCACTGCCCCCCTAAAGAAATATACGCCGATATGCCCCAGAAACGGGAACTGTTCAAACCGGTTGTTTTCCTCCGCCCGCACCAGATATGGCAGCGGGAAGCGGGAAAACCAGAGCACGTTACTGTCGCCGTCAACCACAACCTTGACCTTGTTCGGATCGAACAGTTCGCAATCATCGACGATCCGGTTCACCAGTGTAGCGCACTCGATTTTCCGGTCGCGCTTCATCGCAGCTATCACCCTGTCGAGCGCCGACCCGGTCAGGCCGAAATTATCACCCTGAATATTAAGCACAATATCACCGCCCAGTTTGTCGAACACCTCAGCCACGCGATCCGAACCGGTGCGATGTTTCGACGATGTCCGAACTACCTCGGCTCCAAACCCGATCGCGGCGCGTTCGATCTCGTCGTTGTCGGTCGCAATAATCAGGCGGTCGATCAGTTTGGAGCGGGCCACCGTCTTATGCACCCAAAAAAGAAGCGGCTTCCCTCGCCAAGGATAAAGCACCTTGCCGGAAAACCGCTTCGAACCCAATCGAGCGGGAATGACAGCGAGCACTTGCTGAGCCATCAGCCTAACACCTTCAGAACCCTGAGAAACTCACTGTCGCTATCCCGGCCGTTCGCCAGTGCTTGTTCTTGAAACAGCGACGGCTGCACGTTTTCGTCGCGCAGGCGACTATCGGCCGGAATCAGGACTGATTGCGATTCGATTCCG
>DAOWIC010000361.1 GCA_030641085.1 Calditrichota bacterium | reverse complement strand
GACCGGCTCTATTATGGAAGGTACAAATCTTGAGGGCGCGGACCTAAAACACGCTACTGGACTGACAAAAACCCAGCTTAGAAAGGCGACTATCGATGAGTTCACAGTCCTGCCGGATAATATTCCCGAATGAGCCTTCCAGCGATAAAGAGATACAACGGGTGATTACCATGCATGAGTGCGCTCGGTATGCGCAACTAACAATGGCAGGACCGCTAAAGGGTCCTGCTCTACTATGCTAATGGGGAACAATCATGGATAACACAATCACATTCGAAGATTTCGACAAGGTCGATATCCGGGTGGGTAAAATAATCGAGGTGGAAGATTTCGAGCGTGCCCGCTTTCCGACCTATAAGCTGACGGTGGACTTCGGTCCGGAGATCGGCACCAAACACTCCTCGGCGCGCTTCAAGTCCGACTATACGCCCCAGCAACTGATCGACAAGCTCTGCATTGCGGTGGTCAATTTTCCGCCGAAAAACATCGCCGGGTTTACCTCGGAAGTGCTCGTACTCGGTGTGCCTAAACCGGGCGGCGGCATTTCTATTGTGCGCCCGCTCGACGATGTCCCGCTTGGCGTGCGGGTGTACTGACCGGCGCAAGGCACTAAGCCTTGATGCCGTCGAACAGAAACGAGATGAGATACTCCTCTGTCTCGCGCTGGGCTAATTTGCGGTCACCGTACTGCCTGCGGATCAAACCCTCGATAATCAGCGCCGCGAGATAACCGGTCATCTCGACATCGAAATCCCCGCGAATTTCGCCGGTCCGCTCACCGCGTTCGATTATCTCCTCAACATAATCCCGAAAATGATGCTCGAGATCAATGCCTTCGATAGTCACCGCCGAGTGGTTCATGGCCGAGGTGATGAAAAGAAAAAACCGCTCGTCATCTTTGAACAACCGCGAATTGACCACCAGCGACTGATACAGATACGACAGCCGGTCGCGGGCCAGCACCGCCTTTTCGTTCTGACGGATTTCGGCCAGCCATCGCGCCAGGTAATCATCAAACACGAGCACGACGAATTCCAGCAGGTGGCTTTTGGAGGGGAAGTACTGAAAAAATGATCCCTTGGAAATACCGGCCTCCTTACAGAGCTGATCAACCGCCAGGCCGTCGTAGCCGTAAACGCCAAAAAGCCTGATAGCGACCCGGTAAACGCGGTTTTTCTTGTCGGGCGTCAGACGGCGGAAAGTATCCGAAACAACGCCGCGTCGGACAAGCTGGGCGATAAGATTTTCATCAAGGAACAAGGCATTCATAACATAATCGCTTCCTTCTAAATGACTATATGGTCATAAGCAATACACCTAATATATATAAAATGGCCCGGTTGTCAAATACCATTTGACACCCGGCGGCCGGCGGGATACCTTTTTCGCATGAAATTGAATGACTCATTTTTCTTAAAGGAAGGGAATCTATAGAATGGGAAAACTAAGAGTTGCTATTATCGGCGTCGGTAACTGTGCCTCCTCTTTGGTGCAGGGCGTCGAGTATTACAAGAAGGCCAAGGATGAAGATTCGGTCCCGGGCCTGATGCACGTCAACCTCGGCGGTTATCACATTCGCGACATCGAGTTCTCCGCTGCCATCGATATCGACAAAAACAAGGTTGGCAAGGACCTTTCCGAGGCGATCTTCACCAAGCCGAACAACACCTTTACCTTTGCCAAGGTGCCGAAGACCGGTGTCAAGGTGCAGCGCGGTATGACGCACGACGGTCTGGGTTATTACCTGTCGCAGATTATCGAGAAGGCGCCCGGGGACACGGTGGATATTGTCAAAGTGCTTAGAGACACCAAGACCGATGTGGTCGTCAGTTACCTGCCGGTCGGCTCCGAGGAAGCGACCAAGTGGTATGTCGAGCAGATTCTGGAAGCCGGTTGCGGCTTTGTCAATTGCATCCCGGTTTTCATCGCGCGCGAACCGTACTGGCAAAATCGCTTCAAAGAAAAAGGCCTGCCGGTTATCGGCGACGATATCAAGAGCCAGGTCGGTGCCACCATCACCCACCGCGTCATGACCCGCCTGTTCCTCGAGCGCGGTGTCAAACTCGAACGCACGAGCCAGCTCAATGTCGGCGGCAACACCGATTTCTTAAACATGCTCGAACGCTCCCGGCTGGAGTCCAAGAAGATTTCCAAGACCAACGCCGTCACCAGCCAGCTCGACTACGAAATGCACCCGGACAATATCCATATCGGACCGTCGGACTACGTGCCCTGGCTGTCCGACCGCAAGTGGGCCTATATCCGCATGGAAGGCCGCACCTTCGGTGATGTTCCGCTCAATATCGAGATGAAAATGGAAGTCTGGGACTCGCCGAATTCGGCCGGCGTGGTTATCGACGCTATCCGCTGCTGCAAACTGGCGCTGGATAACGGGCTGTCGGGCGCGCTTATCGAGCCGTCGTCCTATTTCAAGAAGTCTCCGCCGGTGCAGTTTACCGACGAGGATGCCAAGCGGATGACCGAGGAGTTTATCGCCAAGTACGGCTGGACACAGGCGACGAAGAAGACCGCCCGCCCGAAAGCCAAGACTGCGGCCAAGACGAAGGCTCCGGCCAAAGCGCCCAAAAAGGCGATCAGGAAGGTAGCCACGAAAAAACGGGTGGTCCGGAAGAAAAAATAGTTTTTTAGCAAAACCCATTTAAGTACCTTAACCGGCGACAACTTTGGTCGCCGGTTTTTTTATCGAAAGAACACGAGCCTGTAATGGTTAAACCATCGGGAAAGCCACTATTCATTACCTTTGAGGGGATTGACGGCTGCGGCAAATCGACCCAGGCGCTGATGGTATTCCAGTACCTGTCTTCGCTGGGCTACAAAGTCAAGTTGCTGCGTGAACCGGGTTCGACCCATGTCGCCGAGAAGATCCGTGCCATCCTGCTCGACAAGCGAAACCACATCGCCGATATGACCGAACTGCTCCTGTACGAAGCCTCGCGCGCTGAACTCACCGCCAAAGAGATAGCGCCTCTGCTGGCCAAAGGAACGATTGTCCTGTGCGATCGGTTTTACGACAGCACCACCGCCTACCAGGGGTTCGGGCGACGGCTGGATACGCGGATGGTTCGCGGGCTGAACAAGGTCGCGGTGGGGGACATCAATCCTGATCTGACCTTTCTTTATGACATTGATCTCAAGACCGCCTTGGGGCGACTGGGCAAAAGCAAAGACCGGCTGGAATCGCAGTCGAAGGCGTTTTTCCAGCGGGTGCGGCGCGGTTTCCTTGAGATCGCTCGCAAGGATCGCCGACGGGTAAAGGTGATCGATGCCGCCCAGTCGATCGAGGTCGTCTTCGAAGAGACCCAAAAGATACTTCTCAAAAAGCTGAATAAATGAGCCAGTCAGACGGTTTCGACCGCAAATCCTTTCTTCAATCACTCCTGTTGTTGATACTTTTGGTAGTCATCGCCGGCGGCATGGGAGTGTATGTCCTGTCCGACAGCGATATCGATCTAGCCTACGCCCTGGCTGCAGCCGCAACAAAGATCGACCTGGCCTATCCCGAGGAGATTGTCTGGGATGACCTGATAAAGTCCGCCCGTGACGCCATGTTTGACCGACTCGACCGCTACTCCAGCTTTTACGAACCTGTCAATTTCGAGTCGCTCGATGAGGAGATGACCGGCGGCTATACCGGTATCGGCGTGACGGTAGTTGATCACGACGAGGGCCTGCTGCTTATCTCGGTGCGCGAAAACGGTCCGGCCGGAGCGGTCGGCCTGCTTCCCGGCGATATTGTAATCGGGGCCGATTCGGTTTTGATGGTTGATCTGGCCCGACGCGATGCTGCCCGCAGGCTACGCGGCCCGGAAGGCACCAAAGTGCTGGTGCGGGTACGTCGCCCGATCACTGATGAGACTTTCGAAGTAGAGATAACCCGGGCGCATATTCCGTTTGAGCATATTCCGTTTGCCGGACTTACCCCCGACAGCGTGCTGTATATCCGGCTTTACGATTTCGATCCCGGCGCCAGCGATGATCTGCGGGCCGCCCTCGACAGCCTGCTGGGCGATGATCGGCCGCGACCGAAGGGAATCATTCTCGATCTATCGGGCAATCCGGGCGGGCTTTTCCTTGAAGCGTACGAAACGGCGGATCTGTTTCTCGAGGGTGGGAAATTCCTGGTCGGCACCAACGGGCGTTCTTTCTGGCACGACCAGCAGTTTTATTCAACCGGTGAGGATCTGACCGGCGGTCTGCCGATGGCAGTGATTGTCGACCGCGGCTCGGCCTCGTCGGCGGAGATCGTCTCGGGCGCGCTTCAGCAAAACGGCCGAGCAGTGCTGATCGGCGATACCACTTTCGGCAAGGGACTGGTGCAGGGCTTTGTGCGCTTCCCGGATGGTGACGGCCTCAAGCTGACGATCTCCCGCTATTACTTCGAGGGCGGTGTCTATCTCAACGATTTCGATTCGATGCTTCATGACACCGGCCACGGTCTGGTGCCGGATCATTATTTTGATATGCGTCGCATCAGCCCGTTTCAGCGAACGCTGGAAAATAAACTCCTGCTAAGGCAATTTGTCGGGCTTCATCTCGACTCGATAATCGACAACATTGAAAACGACCGCCTTGACCGACGCTGGCTCGACAGCCTGGCGGCATATGCTGCTCGGGAGGAATTTGTCTATACCTCGCCGCGTACCGAATTGGCCGGTGAGCTTGTCCGCATGGCGAAGCTCGAGGAGTGCTCGCCCAAAACAAAACGGCTGGCCGACCGGATCGAACGGCTGTCACGACATAATGACCTGGGCGAGATTTATCAGAACCAAGAATACATCATGCGCCGCCTGAAGCAGATCGCGTATGAAAACAAGTACGGCGTTTTCCACGCCTACCGGGAGGTGCTGATCCGCACCCGGCCTGAAATCGCCTTTGCCGCGAGAATACTCCTGGGAGAAGAGCGGTGACCGATTTTCTGATGTATGTGCTGTGCGGCCTGTCGGCCGGTCTGCTCGGAGGCTATCTCGGTCTCGGGGGCGGCATTGTCATGGTGCCGTTTCTGACAATCGTGGCGGGCGTCGATATCAAGACAGCGGTGCCGGTCTCGGTAACGGCGATCGTGGTCAACTCCTTCTCCGCCTCCAATGAATATCTGAAGAAAGGAATGGTCGATCTCGAACTGGCGGTGATCCTGGCGATTTTCATGGTGCTGGGCAATATCACCGGCAGCAACCTGTCGCTGGTTGTCCCCGCCGAGGCGACCCGGCTGCTTTTGACGGTGATTCTCGTTTATACCGCATTCTCGCTGCTAAAAGGGAAAAAGACGACCGAGCGGGTTTCGTTCAAAGATAACCGGAGCAAGTATATCCTGGCCTGCACGCTGATTGCTTTTCTGACCGGCGTTCTGGCGGCGCTGGTTGGCATCGGGGGCGGCGTTATTCTCGTGCCGATGCTGTATCTGGTAATCGGTACGCCGCTATCAACCGCGCGCGGGACATCGTCGCTTTTGATTGGCTTCTCCGCCGCCGCCTCGACCGCAGTATATTTCCTGTACGGTATGATAGACTTTTCAATCATAACCGGCGTTATCCTCGGTATAACTGTCGGCGGCAAAGTGGGCGGCTACCTGGGCACAATAGCCCGGCCGCTGGTGGTGAAGGTGATGTTTTTTGTAATTATGCTTTACCTCGCCTTCCGCCTCGCGTATGAACCGATGAAAGGTATCCTATGAGCCGGCAGAATTTCGAGACCGCAACGCTAATCAAGCTCCAGCAAGTCTCCTGGTATCTCGCTCTGGCCTGGTTCGGCCTCATCGCGGTGATGATTTTCGCCGGCGTCGAGGGCGCGGTTCTGTTCGCGAAATACGGCGTCGTTTACGTCCTGGTGGTAACGGTCGCCAAGCTGTTCATCATGGCTCACGAGTTTCGCAAGGTTAAGATGACGCGCTTTTTCATATTGTGCTGCGTCCTGGTGGTCGTGTTGCTTTCCACTATTTTGCTACGGTACTGGGTATGAAAACGGTTCTCTTTTGCGATTTTGACGGTACCATTTCGCGACGCGATGTCGGCTATTCTATCTTTCATCACTTTTCCAACGGCAAGAACGACGAGCTGCTGCCGGACTGGAAAGCGGGACGGATATCCACCCGTGAGTGCCTGCTGAGAGAGGCCGAGATGGTTCACGCCTCGGCCGAGGATATCTATCGGTATGTCGATCAATTTGAGCTGGATCGGGGATTTGCCGATTTTGTCGCTCGGTGCGACAAAAGCCGGGTGCCGCTGTTTATCACCTCCGACGGCCTTGATTTCTATATCCGACGACTGCTGGAAAAGAACGACCTGGCCCATCTTGAGTTCACCAGCAACATCGGCCGGGTACAAAACGGCGGCATCGAAATATCGTTTCCGGTCGAAAACAAGTCCTGTCGGCGGTGCGGCACCTGCAAAGGGGAACGGATTCAGCGCTTTCGCGAGGAGGCCGGCGAGCCGCACCGCGTGATCTTTGTCGGTGACGGCTATTCCGATGTCTGCGCCACGCGGGAGGCGGACATCATTTTCGCCAAAAAAGACCTCGCCCGATATTGCCTTGCCAACGATATTTCATATCTTGGATATGATACCTTTTTCGATGTTTCGCTATTATTGGTGCAGCATGGCTATCTTTTAGATGAAGAGTGAGGAGGGAAGAGTCCCTATGAAAGCTATAATTATGGCCGGCGGCTTTGGCACCCGGCTTCGTCCGCTGACAATCAATATGCCCAAGCCGATGGTGTCTATTTGCGATATCCCGATGATGGAGCATGTGGTTATGCTTCTGCGGCAACATGGCATTACCGAAATCACGTCACTGTTATATTTTCAACCGGAACAGATCCGCGGTCATTTCGGCGACGGCAGCGCTTTTGGCGTGAAGATGGATTATGTCACGCCGGACGAGGATTTCGGCACGGCCGGAGCGGTGCGGGCCGCGCTGGAGGCGGTCGGGGAACCGGTTTTGATAATCTCCGGCGACTTGATAACCGATTTCGACCTGTCCGAGGCGATGCAATGGCACCAGCAGAAAAAATCGCAGGCGACTATCCTGCTGACCCGGATGGAAAACCCGCTCGCCTACGGCATAGTCATTACCGATAACGACGGCCGGATCTCGCGCTTTCTCGAAAAACCGTCCTGGGGCGAGGCCTTTTCCGATACGATCAACACCGGTATCTATATTCTCGAACCGGATGCTGTCCGTCTGATTCCGCCGCGTACTAATTTCGATTTCTCGCAAAATCTCTATCCGTTAATGCTCTCGAAAAAGATGGGGCTTTACGGCAAGATCATGGAAGGCTACTGGAAAGATGTCGGCAATGTCGGTGAGTACCAGATGGCCCATGTCGACTTTTTCGACGGCAAGCTCGACCTGAATCTAAAGCGCGAGCCGATCAACGGTGAGGGATATACGCTCTACCGGGGCGAGAATGTACAGCTCAGCGATCAGGCCGAACTCAGCGGCAAAGTGGTGCTGGGCGACGATGTTACGGTCGATGTGTCGGCGCGCCTTCATAACTGTGTGATCGGGTGCCGCAGCCGCGTAGGGCGCGCCTGCGATATCAAAAACTCGGTCATCTGGGCCGATAATCAGATCGGCAGCGAAACTGTGATGAACCGCTCCGTCGTGTGCCGTCACTCCCGCCTGGGTGACAACGTACAACTGCTGGACAACGTGATCATTGCCGATGACTGCGATATCGGTAAGTCGGCTACGATCAAGGCCGACTGCAAGATATGGCCGGGCAAGGTTGTCGATGCCGGGGCGATTGTATCGACCTCGATGGTCTGGGGCGAAAAATGGAATCGCGGACTGTTTACCGATGCAAAGATAACCGCCCTGGCGCTGACCGAAATCACGCCCGAAATGACGGTCAAACTGGGTGCGGCGTTTGGCGCTTTCCTCGGGCGCAACAGTTCGGTCGTGACCAGCCGCGATGCCTCCGACAGCTCGCGGTTGCTCAAGCGTAGCCTGATCGCCGGCCTGCTGGCGGCTGGGATCGATGTCTCGGATATCGAAACCCTGCCGGTTCCCCTGGTTCGCTACTGCCTGCAAAAAGGCAACTACTCGGCTGGGATATACATTCGCCACAACCCGCTCGATTTCCGTCGCATCGACTTGATCTTTTTCGATGGCAACGGCATGGATCTGCCGACCTCAAAGTCAAAAAGGGTGGAGCGGATGTATTTCGGCGAGGATTTCGAGCGCGCCTCGCTGGACGATATCGGGCACCTTGATGTGTCGCACCCGATCAATGATTACCGCAAGGATTTTCTCGCCGGCATCAACAGTGACGTGATCAATAACGCCGGATTCAAAATAGTCATCGACTATTTCAACGCCTCCTCCTCGCAGATCTTTCCGACCCTGTTCAGCCGACTCGGGATAACGGCCATCGAACTGAACGCCAGTCTGGATCCGCGCAAGTTTTCGACCTCGCCGGAAGAGATCGCCCAGGCGATTGTACAATTGTCAGCGATCGTCGAATCGCTCAACGCCGATATCGGTTTCGTGCTCAACCCGGCCTCGGAGAAACTGACGGTGGTCGACGAAAACGGCCGGCCGGTGGACAGTCAGCTTACACTGCTGGTCGTGGTAGACCTGTTCTTGCAGACGCACCAGGCGAAGAAGATCGCGGTGCCGGTCGGCGCCTCGATGGGCGTCGAGGAGATTGCCGCCCGCTACGATGTCGAGGTGGTCCGGGTGGCCAACGATCACCTGTCGATGATGGAGATATTCCGTACCGGCGAGGTCGATATGGTCGGTGGCACACGCGGGGGCTTTTTGTTCCCCGGTTTCCAATTAGGCTCAGACGCGATGGTTACTACCGTAAAGATTCTTGAGATGATGGCCCAGACCAAAACCGGCTTTGGCGCAATACGCGGGAAATACGAGCAGTATCGCATGGCTTCCGCCGCAGTGCCCTGCCCGTGGTCGAAAAAGGGGACCGTCATGCGACAGCTCATTATCAATTCCACCGACAAGGAGCGGCAGTTGATCGATGGTGTGAGGATCTTCGAGGAAGAAGGCTGGGTGCTCGTGACCCCGGATCGGGCCACGGCCGCGTTCAACATCACTGCCGAGTCATCCTCGGCCGAGGGCACCGCTGTCCTTATGGAACGATACCGGTCGCTGGTTGAAGAGTATCAGACGGCCTGACCGGGCAGTGGTCGTCCGGGTAGTCAGTCGGACAGATCGAAACTATCGAAGATTTCCTCGAGCAACTCGCACTGTCGATGGTGTGAATAGTTGGCGAAAGCATCCCGGCGCGCCTGTTCAGCCAGTCGTCGGGCCAGTTCCGGATCAGCAATCAACCTCCCAATCGCATCGGCGAGAGCGGATGGGTCCAGCGGCTCCACCAACAGACCGTTGGCGCCGTCATCAATGATGTCGGTTGTCCCGCCGTCGTTGGTGCCCACCACCGGCAATTGTGACGCCATTGCCTCGATTGTTACCATGCCGTAAGTCTCTGACTTCGACGTGAGCGTAAATATATCCATGGCGGCATAACCATGTTCAATGTCAGACATGTATGGGCGGAAATGGACAAACTCGCCAAGCCCCAGTTGCTCGACCTGCCGATACACTTGCTCTTCGTAGCCAGCCTCCTCATTGAGCGACTTATCGCCGATTATCAACAGGTGAAGCGGGATGCCTTTCTTGTGAAGCAGACCGGCGGCGTCGATAAGAACGTGCTGGCATTTCTTGGGATCGATACGACCGATAACACCGGCAAGGATAGCATCCTCCGGCAGGCGCAGTCTCTGGCGGGCTACGGCCTTGTCGGACGGGTTGTCGGTGAAATGATCCAAAACGATGGCGTGGGGAACAGTCTTTATTTTTCCCGGGGGAACGCTCGTCTTTTCAGTGAGCGCTCGGATAAACATCGGCAACGGCACCAGCCAGTAATCGAGGTGGCCGTACACCCAGCTGTGGTACAGATCGCGCCGGTTTCCGCCCACATGCATATGCTGGTCATAGAGCAGCTTGAAGAAATTTCCCGAGTGACGTTTGGCCAGTACCGCCAGCAGGAAGTTTTTATTCATGTGGTTGATTATGACGCGGGCGTTGTCCCTTTTGATTTGCCGGGAGAGATTTCGCGCCAAAAAGAAATCGCCGAATTTCGACTTCGAAGGCAGCTCTCGTACGGCGACTCCGCTGCGTTGGCAGGCCTCATATAACGGCGCCCCGGGAAAGCCATACAGGATATTGCTCCAGCCCCGTTCGGTCAGCCAGACAGCAAGGCGGTGGACATTCATCTCCAGACCACCCCACGCGGTGGAGGGACAGATATGACCGATACTGTAATTCCTGCTCACAGATATGCCTCGTTCCGTGGTTGTTCGCAGGTTTAATATAGAATTTTAGAATGAGGAAGACAACGACCGTTGCCCGGCGATACTATTTACTCGGGTCTTTATGAGAAATGATAGAGGCGGCAGGACCGCCCGTGGCGCTATTTTGAATCGGCCGGTCCCGGTTTATCATCTTCCGGGTGACCCTTGATAATCAGCGCCACCGGAATAAGTACGCAATAGCCCAGAACCAGAAGAATCGGCGCCAGCGTTATCGATCCCTGCCCGAGACTGATATAACCGACAATAATGACGGCCAGGGCGATCGCAAAGGCGATATAGTTCTTCTTGCCGAATGGCCACCTGATCTCTTCGGCCGGGGCGGCACTGGATTTTTTCGCTTTAACTGCCATAATTTCACCCATTTAACTTCAAATCGGTCCCTTTGTCAAGGTCTTTTACAATCGGACCGGGCTTCTGGTTTCCACCGGCGGCGCTCTGCGGATAGAAAACCTGCCACAGCCCAACCGCCCAGACAAACATCAGCATCTGGCGCACTTCTTCATCGGCGAAGGTTGCCTCGGTAATCGACGATAGGAAAAACGCCACCGAACCGATAAATCCGGCTACATAGAACGAACCGCTTATCCCGTTAGGATCTGCCCGCCGCCACCCGCGCCAGCAATAGCAGAGTACCGAGACCCAAATGCCCAAGAAGAAGACCATTCCCGGCAGGCCGGCGATAGCGGCGACATTGATCGGGTCACTGTGCGCATGAACCGCGTTGCGCGTGCCGGTTACATCGGCCGGACGAAGCCGAACATAAGCCTCGTAGAAATTGCCCTGCCCGACCCCGAAAATCGGGTTTTCGCCGACAATGCGCAGCGAATTGGTCCAAATGAACAGTCGCCCCATATCATCTTTGAGATCATACTCGCGCTGCATTTTTTGCTGGACACTGCCAATAACACCGGGGAATGCGATCAACAACGCGAGCACCACCGCCGCCGCCGCGCCGCCCACATACGCCATCGCGCGCCGTCCGAGAAATATCCCCAGCAGCAGAAGCGCCAGCGTCAGGGCCATGATCGCCCCGCGGCTGTAAGTAAAAATGGTGGCAATCACCGCCAGTAGCCCGACTGTCAGATAAAAAAGCCGCCCGTTGCGAGTCATCTCTTTCCAGCCGCTCAGGGCTATGGCCAGCATAAATAGAGCGGCCGTGGCGTAATAGTTGCCGAATGTCAGACGGTGCGGAAATGTGCCCTTGACGACATAGCCGAAATCGGGCGCCGGAAAGGGCGGCGTCTTCTTTGTCCAGTGAACGCCGGTAAAATGCTGCAGAATACCGTAAAGCGCGAAAATACCGACGCCGACCGCAAAGGCAAGAAGCAGCTTCTTGCGATAGCCCTCCTTGCTCATGAGATAAACGCCCACCGGCACGATCGCGAACAGCCATTCTTCTTTCATGATGCGCAGCGACCTGACCGGTGTGTCACCCATGAGGCAGGCAATGATCATCCAGAGGATATAAAGCCCAACCGAGAGATAGAACCACTTCAACGATGACTGGAACGGGTTGTACCTCCTCCGAATAGCGATCACCAGAAACATCGCCAGCGAAAGCCCGAAGGCGCTTTGCGCCAGCGCAATCGAGAAGGTGGAGCCGAAGATGAACAGGGCGTAAAGAAAGAAAAGAATATCGTTGAGTAGTTTATCCCGCTGATAAAACATTTAGATAAGATCACTCTCGACATGTTCAACCAGAACATGTATCAAAAAAGAGTGCTCTTCCTGAATTCTCTGGGTCGACGGATGCGGGACTATCAGTGTCCGCTCGACCATTGAGGCGAGTTTGCCGCCGGTGCCTCCCAGCAGTCCGGCTGTCAGCAGACCCTGCTGGCGGGCAACCTTGACCGCATTGATAAGGTTGGCGGAATTGCCCGAGGTTGATATCACCATGAGCATGTCGCCCTTGTTACCGAGACCCTCCACCTGGCGGGCGAAGACATTCTTGAAGCCGTAATCATTGGCGGCGGCGGTCAACACCGCTACGTCGGCCGCCAGCGCGATTGCCGGCAATGACCGCCGGTTATGTTCGGCGGTAAGGCGAACAATCATCTCGCCGGCGAAATGCGAAGCATCGGCGGCCGAGCCGCCGTTGCCGGCGATAAGCAGTTTCCCGCCAGCGCCGATCACGCCCGAGATTATGGCCGCCATATCGAGCAGCGGCTTCCCGAGTTGTTCTACGACGGCTTTGCGAAGGATCGCGCTTTCCTCGGCCAGTTTTACCAGCCGCGCCAGCTTTTCATTCTGGTTCATACGTTAATCGGCTCCCTTGTGTGTACGGCGGCGGTTAGTTCGGTTAAGAGTCTGAATTTCGGGTCGTTCTCAAGGCGATTCCCGACCACCACAAACGAAGCGCCGGCGTCGATGCGTGCCGCGCATTCTTCGGGTCGGGTGAGGCCGCCGCCGGTCATTATCGGCAGATCGATATAATCGCTCACAGCCTTGATCATCGTGGTCGGCACCGGTTGTTCGGCGCCGGACCCGGCCTCCATGTATACCATCTTCATGCCCAGGTACTGCGCCGCCAGCGCATGCGCGCAGGCGATATCAGGTTTCGTCCGTGGTATCGGCATCGAACCGGAGATATACTGTACCGAGGTGAGCCGCCCGGATTCGATCAGCATATAGCCGGTTGGGATCGGCTCAATGCCGGTCCGTTTAACCAGTGGCGCGCCCTTGACCTGCTCCTCGATCAGATAGGCCGGGTTACGACCGGATATCAGTGACGTAAACAGGATCGCGTCGGCGGCGGGTGTAATCTGCGCGAACGAGCCGGGAAAAATTATCACCGGCAGGGTCGTTGATTCCTTTATCTTTCCGACCGCGCTCGAGAAATTGGTATTGAGCATAAACGAAGTGCCGACCAGAATCGCATCAACGCCGCAATCGGCCGCAGCCTCGGCCAGCGCCAGGAACGACCTTTCATCGGTCCGATCCGGATCGATCAACAGGAAAAATCCGCCGCCCCGTTCTTCTCGCACCCTGAGAAACCGATTGAATACCGCGCCGTCGTTCACTTCTTTGCTCCCGTCTCCAGAATCACTTTGGCCCGGTCGAACAGTTCCTGCGGCACCGTTTCGGTCGCTACACTTCCCTGGGCGAAATTCGGTTTGCCGCCGCCTCGGCCGCCGAACTGCGGCAGAAGTTCTTTCGAAAGATTCCCCACATGGATCCCGTGCTTTTTAACCGCCGTACCGCTCGCGGAGGCGGCATAGGTGATCTTGCCGTTCACCTGTCCGAGAGCGATTGCTACCGTCGCCTGCGGCAGTTGTTTCTGGCTGTCGATCCAGGAGGCCATGATATCACGATCGGTCTCGCCAAAATCGTGACTGATGAATTTGACCGGGCCGATCATCACTTCGCTGCCGACAGCATTGCCGCCACCGGAGAACATTTTGGACTTGATCTTCTTGATCTCTTTCTGGGCGGCGTCATGCTGCTGCTTGAGTTGTTCGATCCCGGCGAGAGCGTCTATTTCCGGACGGCCGATTATCCCGGCCACCTGCCGGCGGAATTGCCGTGCCTCAAACATATATTTGATCGCCGCCTGTCCGGTGATCGCCTCGAGGCGCCTTACGCCCGAAGCAACGCCGGTCTCGAGCGTTATAAAAAACGGTCCGATCTGGCTGACATTGGTCACATGCGTACCGCCGCAAAGCTCTTTCGAAAACTCACCGACCGACACCACCCGTACCTCTTCGTCGTACTTCTCTCCGAACAGCGCCATCGCGCCGGTCGCCCGAGCCGAGTTGATATCCATGACCTGAGTCGCCACCGCGTTGCCCGCAAGGATCTGATCGTTTACGATCTGTTCCACCGCTTCGATCTCGCCCGGTGTCATCGGCTGATGATGCGAGAAGTCGAACCGCAGGCGATCCGGCCCGACATAGGACCCGGACTGGCTGATATGCGGTCCAAGCACCTGCCGCAGGGCGGCATGAGTCAGGTGGGTGGCGGTATGGTTACGCATGATTTGCCAGCGACGTTCGGCATCCACCTCGGCGGTTACCGTCATGCCCTCGAATTTATCGAAATCTTCGAAACTGCCCCGCGTCTGTACTCCCTCATGGATGAACCAGTCGCGGTGATAATACATTGCCCTGACCTCGATCTCAATCGTATCGTTATAGATCCGACCAAGATCACTGATTTGCCCGCCCGCCTCGGCATAGAAAGGCGTCCGATCAAGAATGAGCACAACATTGAATTGGCCTGCGTTCTCAACGCGGTAAACATCTTTTACACGGGATTCTGCCTTCAGGCTGTCGCGGATAAACTCAGTCGGAGCAATATCCGATGGGTCTTTTTCCAGAATGTTCGTAATCGTCCGTGAATGCGCCTCGAAGTTCGCGCCCGAGCGCGATAGTTCTTTCTGACGCTCCATCGCCCGGTCGAAGCCGTCCTTGTCATCCGTCAGGTTCTTCTCGGTGGCCAGTATCTCTACCAGGTCATACGGGAAACCGTAGGTGTCGTAGAGGCGGAAAACATCTTCGCCGTTGATTACTTTGCCGTCAAGCTTCGCCACGATCTTTTCAAACAGGTTCAGTCCGGTCTCGAGAGTGCGACCGAATGATTCCTCCTCCGCCTTGATGACATTTTCGACATGGCTCTGCTTCTGCCTGATTTCCGGGTAGGCGTCGCCCATCTCGTCCACCAGCGGTTTGACCAGCCGGTAGATGAACGGTTCCTCGGCCCCGAGGGCGGCGCCATGTCGGGCCGCCCGGCGAAGGATCCGCCGCAGCACATACCCCTGACCCTCGTTGGAGATACCGGCGCCGTCGGCGATAGCGAAGGTCAGCGCCCGGATATGGTCGGCAATTATATTATGCGCGACGACATTATCCTCGTACTTCGATCCGAGTATATCCGAGATGGCAGCGAACAGATTCCGGAACAGATCAATGCCGTAGTTGGTATCGACATTTTGAATGACAGCCGTGATGCGTTCCAACCCGGCGCCGGTGTCGACCGATGGTTTTGGAAGCGGCACCACCTGACCGTCGGGCAACTGATCGTACTGCATAAATACGAGATTCCAGATTTCGACAAACCTGTCAGATTCGCCGTTTACGACCGCATCGGGGCCGGTGCCCCACTTTTCGCCCCGGTCGATATGAATCTCGGAGCAGGGTCCGCAGGGACCGATCTTGCCCATCGACCAGTAGTTGTCTTTCTTGCCGAAGCGCATGATGCGCCCGTTTTTCAGTTCAGGGGCGATCTTCGCCCAGAGGTCGAACGCCTCG
>DAOWIC010000344.1 GCA_030641085.1 Calditrichota bacterium | reverse complement strand
GTTCCTGCGCTGGAAGAGTTGATGACGGTGGCCTTCCGAACGCTATCCAGTGAGGCGAAAATCTCACGTCTGGCGGTGGTCGAGCCGGATGGCAAGGGGACCATGGTTTTTAAATCGAGCGAGTGCGATTATATCACCGCCTGTCACCGCCGATTGATAGATTCGACTGTCGTCGATCAACTGATATCGCGCGACCGGTTCATCGCCAGTGATAACCTCGTCGCCGAGCCGGGCGCGGTAGTCTCAGAGTTGTATGTTCCGGTGCGTCATAAGCATCGCCTGAAGGCCGTGGTGGCGCTTGGCAGTGCTCTTGAGGCGGAGAATCTGTTGAATCATCGTGATTTCCTGTGCGAGGTCGCCGAATTTGTCGCCGATTTCTACCGCAGGGAGAACCTCTCCGGGCGCAGCCGTGGTAACGGATGTATCTGGGGTGCCAATTTGCCGGTTTGCCTGCGGCGACTGAGCACCATCGGTCGGCTGGCCGAGGCTGATTTCCATGAGGCCAACTCGCTTTTGTCGGTGATGATCGGTCAGGCCGAAATTATCGAATGCCTGATCGCCGCTGAGGACGAGCAGCCGGTCTCCGGCCGAATTGCCTCAGGCATGGGCCGAATAAACGAGGCGGCTGTCGAACTCGGCGAGTCGCTCAATAGCCTGGCGGGTATATGGACCGGTTTGGCGCCGGATTTTTCAAGCGGTGTATCCGGACATGATCTGCTTGAGCAACTGCCGCTGCTTTTAGATGGATCGCTGCGGCACCTGCGCGAAACGCGTGGCATCTCGCTAACCGTAGCTACCCGGCAATCGGACGCGCTGGATCTCAGCCTGAGCAATGCGTTTATCTATGACTGCCTGGTGCCCTTGATCCTGGGGCTGATTGATCTGGCCGCGAGCGCCGGGCAAATCGCGATCTCTGCCGGTCGTCACAAGAATGCGCAGGAAGTGATTGTCGAGTTTGAGGACGCGATTATCGGCGGGACACCAACGTCCGTTGTCGTGAACGAAGTGTTCCAACACAACCGTGCATCGGCCCTGTCGGTGGGCGGTTATGAGATCAACCTGGACGGCATTCATCTCAGTTATGACGCCGACGACCGGGAACGCCGGCAAGTGAGATTCCTGATCGAGCAACCGATCAACGGTCCGAGTGAAAACCTGTATTACAAACAAAACATACTGACCTGCAGAGGGAAATAGGATGACAGGCTCAGCTCAACTGATAAAAAGATATTTTCATACTCGCCGATCCAGCGAATTCCATCTCATTATCGGTCAGGTTGAAAGCATCACGGCGATGGCAGCCTCGCTCTTAAAAGCCGATTTTGTCGCAGTTTTCTATCGCCCACGTGACCACGAGCGGCTGCTTCCGCTGGCGTATATGAATCGTCCGGGAGCCGAAATCACTGATTTGCGGACACTCGAAGTACAATGGCAGGATTTTTCCGCCTTCGATTGTTTTGACACCCAGGATCCGGGCGGTCCTGATCGTATCATAGATTGCGCAGATGCATCCGATGACGGGTTTGCGGCCCAGTACAGTTTCTCGAGCGTTCTGGCCCAGCCGTGTGTCTTGGAGAATAATGTCAAGGCTCTGCTGGTTGCCTACTGGCGCCAGGCTCCGCCGAGCATGGACGAGGATACACGCCACAATCTCGACCATCTGCTGCGGATACTGCTCGACACGATGATCTCAGCCGAGGGAATCCAGAGCAGGAATGATTTTAGCCTGCGACTTTCGGAGTTAATCGCTATGGCTGACATGCCGGTCGGAGAGCGGCATGTCGATGAGTTGTTGGAGGAGATTGTCAGCTATGCCGAGAAGGCGGTACCGTCGGCCGGGTACGGACTTTTTATCCAAAACACGGAGGGCGAGAAATTCAAGTTGGGCGCCTCGCGGGGTGATCTCAATCCCGGTGACGAATATGCCCTGGCGTTGGCAGAGAAGCTCCCCATGCTTTGCCTCAAGGCTGAGGCGATGAAATCGCACCGCTGTCGCTGGGTCGATATCTCCGATGAGTTCGCCGCGTTTCATCCGTCGGTGCACGCATCCGTTCTATCACTCGACTTGCAGGTAAGGGTGGTATTGGTGGCGTGGAGTGCCGGCGAGGAGGATCTGGAGCAAAACGACCGGGAGCTTCTCACTGCGTTCAGTCTTTTTGCCCAGACGATTATCAAAGACGCCCTGATTGTAAAGAATCTGACCCAGAGCAACCGAATCCTGCGCAAATCCTCGCAGCAACTGGCCAATTTCGAGACGCTGGCAGCGCTGGCCGACATGACCTCCGGCATAGCGCATGATTTCAACAATATCTTTGGCGGCGTGGTGGGGCGGATCCAGCTTATCAAACTGCGCGCTAAAGACGAGTCGCTGAAAGCCGATCTGGACAAAGCCGAGTCGCTTCTGATGGAAGGCGCCGAAACCCTGAAACGGCTTCAGACCTTTACCACGAGCGCCCGCCAGAAAAAAACCAGCTTGCTGGATCTCAGGGAACTTATCGAGTCCTACCTCCAGCGCGATGATTCGGTGTGGAAAAAGCTGGCCGCCGAAAAGAAAGTTCGGGTCGATCTCGACTGCTCATACGAACAGGCGCTTGTGGAAGGCCATGACCTCGATCTGCTGATGATGCTGGACAAATTGATTGACAATGCCGTAGAGCATGCCCACGACAATTCTACTGTCACTATTTCCTTTGGTTCGAACAGCAAGTATTACATGCTGTCGGTCGAAAACCACGGCGCGCCGGTACCGGTTGAAATTCAGGGCAAGGTGTTCTACCCGTTCTTCACAACCAAGCATATTCGTGGCGCCGGATTGGGACTGTCTGTCGTACACGGTATCGTCGTGCGTCATGGCGGCAAGGTGGATTTCTCCTCGCGCGACGGCATCACGCGGGTCAGCGTCTGGCTGATGATGGCGGAGCGAATGAACGACGTCTCCGAAATCACGCGTAAATCGGCTGGCGAGCGTAAACTGCGTATCCTTGTGGTCGATGATGACGTTCAGATTCGCGAGGTGCTCAGCGATATGCTGGCGATTGACGGGCATCATCCCACCGCCTGCGCCGACGGTTTCGCTGCCCTCAAGGCATTTGACAAAGCGGAGTACGATCTGGTTATTACCGACCTCGGCATGCCCGGAATGTCCGGACT
>DAOWIC010000231.1 GCA_030641085.1 Calditrichota bacterium | reverse complement strand
GACGCCGATCCGCCCCCGATGGGCGTCATGATTCACAGCCAGCCGTAGCCGCTGCGCTATTCGTCGCCGGTTTGATGTTTGCTTTTGAGGCGAATAGCTTTATCTTCTCAGTAGCAACCAACACGCCACGGAGAAAACGATGGAACGGACTCATATAAGCCGCATCGCCGGTGAATTGAATATATCCAATAATCAGGTTACAGCCACGGTGGCGTTGCTTGACGACGACGCTACCGTGCCGTTTATAGCGCGTTACCGTAAAGAGGCGACCGGCTCGCTTGACGAAGTCGCCATTACCTCTATTCGTGATCGTATCGGCCAGTTGCGCGATCTGGACAAACGGCGTGTGGCGATATTCAAATCGCTTGAGGATCGCGACCTTCTCACCGATGAACTCAAGGCCCGGCTCGAAGCGGCGGAATCGATGGCCGAGCTTGAGGATATCTACTTGCCGTTCAGGCCCAAACGCCGCACCCGCGCCGCTATCGCTCGCGAACGCGGTCTGGAGCCGCTAGCGCAACTGCTCTTTGTGCAGGATGAAATCGATCTGTGGGCCGAGGCGGAAAGTTTCGTCGACCCGGAAAAGGATGTACCGACTGCCGACGATGCCCTGGCCGGGGCACGCGATATTATCGCCGAGTGGATCAACGAGGATTCAGACGCTCGCGCCCGAATGAGAAAGTTCTATGCCAATGAGGGTATCCTGCGTTCGATAATGATCTCCGATAAGGAAACCGCCGGCGCCAAGTTCTCCGATTATTTTGACTGGCAGGAACTAATCGCGACCGCTCCTTCGCATCGCGTGCTGGCCATGCGCCGGGGCGAGGCGGAAGGGATCCTCAGTATGCATATCACTCCCGACGAAGAAAAAGCCCTGGCTATTCTGGACGAAATCTTTGTTATCAGCGACAATCCGGCCTCCCAACAGGTGGCTCTGGCGGTGCGTGACAGTTACAAGCGGCTGCTGTCGCCGGCGATGGAGACCGAAATCCGTTCGGAGTCGCGGCGGCGCGCCGATGAGGAGGCGATTCGGGTCTTTGCCGAAAACCTGCGCGAGTTGCTCATGGCTCCATCGCTGGGACGAAAAAACGTCTTGGCTCTAGACCCCGGTTTTCGGACCGGCTGCAAACTTGTCTGTCTCGACAAACAGGGGGGACTGCAGTACAACACGACTATCCAGCCGCACGCCAGCGACGCCGAGCGGCATAACGCGGCGTCGGAGGTTAAGGCGCTTTGCCAAAAGTACAAGATCAATGTCATAGCCATCGGCAACGGAACCGCCGGGCGCGAGACGGAAGCCTTCGTGCGCGAATTGGGGTTGCCGGAGCATGTTCTGATCGAGATGGTCAACGAAGCGGGAGCTTCGGTCTATTCCGCCTCGGAAGTAGCGCGGGAGGAATTCCCCAAATATGATGTCACCGTGCGCGGCGCGGTGTCGATCGGGCGGCGTTTGATGGATCCGCTGGCGGAACTGGTCAAGATCGATCCCAAGTCGATCGGGGTCGGTCAATATCAGCACGATGTCGATCAGTCGGCCCTGAAACAGGGGCTGGACGATACGGTCATTAGCTGTGTCAATGCGGTGGGGGTGGAGGTGAATACCGCCAGCAAGCAGTTGCTGACTTATGTTTCCGGTCTCGGCCCGACTCTGGCACAGAACATCGTCGATTTTCGAGCCGAGCACGGTCCGTTCAAATCACGCGCCGTTTTCAAGAAAGTCCTGCGCCTGGGACCCAAAGCGTTTGAACAGGCGGCAGGTTTTATGCGCATCGCCGGCGCTGCCAATCCGCTCGACCACAGCGCCGTTCACCCGGAAAGCTATTCCGTGGTGAAGGCAATGGCGGGAGATAACGGGTGCACGGTCGGGCAACTAATGGAAGACGAGAGCGTGCGCGGTAGAATCAGTTTGAAGCAGTATGTTACCGAAAAGATCGGCCTGCCGACGCTGAAAGACATCATGGACGAACTGGCCAAACCGGGGCGGGACCCGCGCAAGGAATTCGAAGCGTTCCAATTCGAGGAAACGGTCAAGACAATCGAGGATCTCAAAGTGGGCATGACCCTGCCGGGGATAGTCACCAATGTCGCCGCCTTTGGGGCCTTTGTCGATATCGGCGTGCACCAGGACGGCTTGGTTCACATCAGCGAGCTGGCGGATCGCTTTGTCAAGGATCCCTCGGAGGTTGTCAAGGTGCGGCAGAAAGTGCGCGTCACCGTGCTCAGTGTGGACATGGAACGTAACCGGATCTCTCTCTCCATGCGCAAAAAGAGGCCGGAACAGGTCTGATCGGTAGCTTGACTCAGGGGTGGTACATTCGCGCGCTTTTTTTAGAACAAGAAATCGTCTGATCCGTTCACGATCACGATGAATCACGGGCATGGAATCGGTGCATCTCCACCCGAGAACGACCAGTTTACCCAGTAGACAACATCAGCCACATCCACTCGGCCGCTGTCATCCATATCGCATTCGGGATAATGGTCGGGCGGATCTTCGCACTCGGGTGCAACCGGATCACCATCGAATGACCAACGCACCCAGGCCACCACATCGGATACATCGATTTGCCCGTTATGGTCGAAATCGCCCCGGTTTTCGCAGCAACCGTCGCAGACATCGCCAATATCATTGCCGTTCTGGTCTGCCTGATCGGGGTTGTAATCATCCGGGCAATTGTCACACAGGTCGCCCACACCATCGTCATCGACATCATCCTGCGACACGTTGTCGACTTCATCACAGTTATCGCAGGCATCCCCCAGAGCATCGGCATCCGAATTAGTCTGATCGGTATTGGCAACATCCGGGCAGTTATCGCACAAGTCGCCCACGTCGTCCGTGTCGTCGTCAGTCTGATCAGCATTGGCGATAGTCGGGCAATTGTCGCAGACGTCGCCGACATTGTCTCCGTCGCCATTCTCCTGGTCCGGATTGTACCCTGTCGGACAGTTGTCACAGACATCACCAAGATCGTCGGAATCGCCATCCTCCTGACCCCGATTAGGTTCCGCGGGGCAGTTGTCTTCCGCATCGGTGACACAGTCGCCATCGGAATCATCCGGCACCTCGCACGGCTGAACACTGATCTCTCCGGGGAATGTCGGCAGTTCATATTCCGCCAGCGGGCCGGACATGCGAGCTCTGTAATCGTTATAGCCGTCGAGGAAAATATCGGCCGTATGATTCTGGGCCGCACTCTCATCGATCGTGAACCAGACTTTGAGAATCGGTCCGTACCCCGGCTCGAGATCAGGCAGCCCGCCTACCTGAGTAACCATGAGCTTGAACGTGTAGCGCCGATTCCAGGCATCGGAGTGAATCATGCCTACATCATCAAAGTAGTCCGTGCGGCAGCCGGTTGTGTTGAATGAATCTCTCGACAATCCCAGATCACCGGGGAACTCAAACGGTATCCTGATTGAATTGACCGGTGCGGTATTATTGGCCCAGATCGTGACCGCAATTGAGGTCCCCGGCTCGCCCTCCACGGTATCGGCGTGCATGGTGTCCGCCAGGGCGACAATGTGCTCGGCGCGAATGCGCGAACGTAACTGGCCCTCAACATCGGCGGTCAGGGTGACATCGTAAATGCCGACATCGTCATAACTGTGAATCGGGCTTTGAATCGCGGCTCCCTCACCATCGCCGAAATCCCAGTCCCAGGAGGCCGGCGGCACCACCGAAACCCCATTGAACTGAACCTCGAGCGGCACATAACCGAACCTGGGCGCGGCAGTAAAATCAACGCCGCCCAGGCGGAAGGTTGTCACCGACAAAATACCCCAATTGACTCCACCTGCGATCTGCCGCCAGGTATACCAGTGCACCGACTGGTCCCATGTGTTGTAAGCGCCGAATTCGTTCTCCTCGTCGTCGTAGCCGATGCCGGTAATGAAGTGATCAGTCGAACCGTTACCGTCGGTGTCGACCAGGAATACGGTCGGCCTACCGGCGTCAATTTCAGCTTTGTAGTCTTCAAACGTAAAATCGGGAAGGAAGAAGTTCTTGCATTCGGGGCCCGCCTGCGGGTCCACCATGTTGATGTAGTTGATAAACGAAGCGGGAACATCGTCCAGCCAGCTCCAGCCATAGTAATTGCTTCTTGAACTCCGTGAGGTGTGCATAAAGTCGGCGACACAGTCATCCAAGTGAGCATTTCCCGATTCCGATCGGTCACTCTGCATGTTTGGATAGGCGTCGATCGGGCAGGAGTAATCCTGGTAGTGATCACCTGCACTGCCGCAGGTCGGGTTGCCCCGGTCATCGGCGATCATGGCATCGACCGCATAAACCTGGCTCGAGGCATCGCCCGCCACGAGATCAGGAAAACCCTGGCCATCCCAGTACCCGATCACCATCCCGACCGCCGTCGGGCCGCAACCGTGGTGCCACTCGTAAGCAGGGACTGCGGAAATAACTATCTGTGCCGCTTTAGCCGGGCGGAGGCCCATATCTATCCCCGGCGGCGGTTCCGGCCCGGTGGTGCTCTGCTGCGCGAGGGCCGATGTCGTCATCAGGCACAACAGTCCTATTGAAATGACTTTGTTACTCAGCATGGTTTTTCTCCCAGCCGACTCCGATTCGCGGTGAAAAACGCTGCTAGCCCCCTTGACCCCTGCATTGACGGGTACCTCAGGTTGAACGACCGGGTTGCCTGCCGTATCGCTCGAACAGAGTTCGACTTTATAAAGCTGTGAGTATCTAATGTTGAACTGGTTGTTT
>DAOWIC010000232.1 GCA_030641085.1 Calditrichota bacterium | reverse complement strand
TACCAGTGGCGTACCCTCACCGCCCATGACCGTCACAATCCACAGGGTCAGGTTCAGTTCAGCGTTCAGCAATGAACCGACAAACGCTCCCAGCACAGGCAGGATAAGATCGGCCAGCAACAGGACCAGGGTACCCACCACCGCCACCGATACGAGTGGGACAATAAACAGGTTGGCCACTGGTGATATGACCGGAACCCGGTTGAAGTAAAGCGCGATCAAACCAAGCGAGCCGAGTTGAGCAACGACCGAAATCAGCAGCGGAAAAACAAGCCAGCGATACCAGATCCGGTTGTGCCAGCGCTGAAACAGCGCCGAGAGTCGCGGCACGCCGAAAATGAGAGTCCACGCTATAAGAAACGACAGTTGAAAGCCGACATCGTAAAGCTGGGCCGGGTCAAAAAGAAGGACCAGCACGGCGGTAGCCGCAATGATATTATTGAGGTCATACCGTCGCTCGAACTGACCGGCCAAAATTACCAGCGCCGCCATAACAGACGCCCGGACAACTGAGGGTTCGCCGTAGGAAAGCAGGTCAAAAAGAAAAATAACCACCAGCAGCACCACTGCGCGACGGCGGCGTGACACGGGCACAGCCCGCATCAGCACAACGAAAAACAGGACCACCAGAGCAACGTTTGAGCCGGAAACCGCGAGCAGATGCAGGGTGCCTGAATCGCGGAAGCATCGGTAGACCTCCGGCGGAATGTCGCGCGTCTCCCCGATGAGAAAACCGGCCGCGAGAGCCGCTGCCGTGGGCGAGAGATTGCGATACAGGCTTTTTCGAATCGCCGAGCGGAGGTCGTTGACAATTCGAAAAAGGGCTCGCTGATCCGCCCTGATAACGCGCACATCGAGCAGGGTTGGCAGGTAGACAATGCCCGATAGACCCTTCAATTTGAGATAGCGGGCATAGTCGAACGATCCGGCCGCGGCGCCCTCGCGGACAGGATAGACTCGAGCGACAAATTCAATCCGATCACCGCGTTGCAGCACTGTGGTCGTATCGCTGATTTTCAGCAGGATATTACCGTTTACCGGTTGCGTAATGTCACCGCCAATGGAATCCAGACTGATAGTTATTTCGGTCCGTTCCGCTTTGAGATCCGGCCAGTCAGCCACCCGACCGTACAGGAGATACCGAGTATTGGAATTCGCCAGCCGGGAGATGTGGTTGGGGCCGGGACTGTAGTATCGAATGCCGTAGTGAAAGGCCGCAAAGAAAAGAATCGCGGCGGCAAAGGCCAGAGCCACAACCGCAATGCGCTTTGAATTTATGCCGGCCAGACCGATCAGGCAGGTGGCCGCGGCGAGCACCAGCAGAATCCACAGCGGCGGGCGGACCAGATCAGCCAGGACGATCCCGGCAATAATGAATGTCAAAAAATAAACGGCCGGATACTTGCGGAGCATTTAGTCTTCTGCGGTCTTGCGGGACCTGAATTTCAGCAGTCGGTTTAGTTGCGGAACTCTCAGCAGGATACAGAAGATGAGATAGAGCGCCGCCGCTATAACAAGCGGAACCAACAGACCAACCAGCCGCGAGACCAGCAGCGAATCACCCCCGTACAGATCAAGTGGTACCAACCCCGCGATATACACCGCGAAGATTGCGGCTACTGCTATGCGGGTGAAGCTCAAAAACAAGCGTCCCAAAGAAAACTTAATCCCTTTTGACGGCAGGAAATATAGCAGCAGGCCGACATTGACCAGCGCGGCCACCGAGGTTGCCGCCGCCAGCCCGGCGAAATCGAGAATCCTGATTGCCGGATAATATAGAGCCAGATTAACGATGACCGCTAAAACCGAGGCTTTCATTGGAGTGCGTGAGTCACCGTGGGCGTAGAAGAACGGAACGATAACACGGACACAGGCGAAGCCGACCAGTCCGTAAGAGTAGTGCAGCAGGGCCAGACTGGTGTTGGCGGCATCGCTGGCCGAAAAAGCGCCCCAGCCGAATATCAGGTCGACAATCTCCCGACCCATCAGAGCCAGAAAGACCGCCGACGGCACTACCACCAGAAGATTCAGATGAATCGTCTGATCGAAGGTGCTCTCGAGTGCCTCGTGATCGTCTCTGGCCACCAATTCGGAGACGCGCGGCAGCGCAACCGTCCCCAGCGCGACAGCAAACACACCGAGCGGGAAATGCATCAGACGGTAAGAGTAGCTCAAAAACGAGATCGAGCCTTCCATCAGAAAAGAGGCCAGCAGGGTATTCACCAGGATGTTGACGCGGCCGGCCGAAAGGCCGGCTATCATTGGCAACAGAAGGCGCACCACCTTCTTCACACTCTCATCGAGAAAATTGAACGACAGCCTGAACCGGTACCCGATCTGAAGCAGCGATGGCAGTTGCAACACCAACTGGCCTATACCACCGATGAGCACACCTATCGCCAGAGCATAGACCGGTTGATTGAAATACTCGTAAAGGCCCATGACCGTCATGATAATGCCCAGGTTGAACATCGCCGGCGACAGAGCCGGGATCCCGAAACGACCGAAGGAATTGAGCATTCCCATGACCGTCGCCGAGAGCGATACCAGCAGCAAGTAGACAAACATCACCCGGGTCAGAGACACGGTCAGGTTGAACTTGTCCGGGTTAAGAGTAAAGCCGTTGGCGGAGATGTAAATTATGGCCGGGGCGGCGATTATACCCAGCAGCACAACTACTCCGACCACGACTAATATGCCGGTGATGACAACGTCGGCCAGACGGAAGGCTTCTTCGTCGGATGCCTTGACCAGTTTTTCCTTGAAAACGGGCACAAAAGCGGCCGACAGCGCCCCCTCGGCAAACATGTCCCGCAACAGGTTGGGAATTCTGAAGGCGGTCAGAAAGGCGTCGGTGGCCAACCCGGCACCGAAGAAATAGGCCATCACCTGTTCGCGCAGAAGGCCTAAAACCCGGGAAAAAGCGGTCGCCCCGGAGACTACTCCGGCCGAGCCAATGATACTGTTTTTCTTAACCTTGCTTATTGACAAAATTCCGTTACCGATTATATTTATAGGCTAAAATAGTCAGATATGTTGAATCCTGAAAGGGGAAATTTTGCCGCAACATAAATCCTGTAAGAAGCGGGTCAAGACATCCAACGAGCAGCGTCTGCGCAACCGCGCCTACCGTTCTAATCTGCGCGCCTCAGTCAAGGAGCTGCGCGCGATGACGGATAAGGACGAAGCGCTCAAGAAATACCAGGATGTGGCCATCCTTCTGGACAAGTCCGCCGGCCGCGGTATCTTGCATAAGCGCAATGTCGACCGTAACAAGTCACGTCTGGCGCGCTTTGTTCAGAGCCTCAGCTAAACTCGCTCAGGCAAAACGAATTACGACAAAAAAGCCCCGCGACACTGAGTGTCCGGGGCTTTTGATTTGCAGGCTCCTGATGAACCCTTATTGATCGGCGGGTACGAACGGAAGAGTCTTC
>DAOWIC010000200.1 GCA_030641085.1 Calditrichota bacterium | reverse complement strand
TGACGAGTATCGTTCGATACTGTCAATTTTGCCGAATTTGATTTTGCGGCGACGATTTTTGTAGTCACCGTCGAGGATGTCGGTCGTGAACAATTCGTCAACATCCCAGCAGACAGCGCCGGTAAACTCTTCGCCCCGTCGCGTGGTCAGTGTGCCGTAGAGCCGCTCGCCGAAATTGGAGTCGCCATCAGCAGGCGATTTCGAAAACTCGATCATCTCGATATCGTCCCAGACCAGTTCCAACTCTCCCTCGTCACGATCTTCAATGACGATCTCGCGGATCCCGTCACCGAAATCGGTGGAGCCGCTTTCGAACTCGACTTCTTCTCCCGATTTGAGAATCAGCAGGACCTCGTCATCTCCAATAGCTTCCAGGGTTCGAATATGTCCAAAACGCACACCCGACTGAGAGACATCCGACCAGTCGGAGATATAGCAATTGGAGCCGCCTATCTTGATTCCGAAAATCTCGACCGAGGACTCGCGTTCACGATACATTCTGCGTTTTGATTTTTTCGCCTTGTGGGTTCTTTCCTTATTTCCGTCAAGGACATCAACCCAGCCGCCCTCGTTCTTGTCCCATCGTATGAAGCCCTCGAAGGTATCACCGTCAACCGTTGTGATCTTTCCGTAAATCCGGTCTTCGGTTCCGGCCAGGGAGCAGATGGCGAGTAACAGCACCGCGGCCGAGGCGCCGATCAACAGTTTAATGAGTCTCATAGGTCCTCCTGTAGCCTGTCATCCAAGTCTTTCTATCTTGGTTTACGGAAGGACTTCGAGAAGGTTTACCGCAAAGGCGTTTTTTTGATGATTATTTTGAGCTATTTTGGGGGATAATCTACTGAAACGGATTACTTTATGAGAACCATCTTCCGCACCTGTGATTCGCTACCGGCCCGCAGGCGGTAGAAATAAATGCCCGAGGCGGCGACCTGACCGTCACAAAGTCGGCCAGTCCATTCGAACTTGTGATAGCCGGCCGGTTGAGACTGCTCAACGAATCGACCGACCCGCTGACCGAGAATGTTGAACACCTCAAGTGTTACATCAGCACGTCGCGGTAAGTAGTAGTCGATTATGGTGCGTAGGTTGAACGGATTCGGCCGGTTCTGCTTCAATTCAAACGACAGCGGCAATGCGGGCGCGATATCGTCACCGACCGAGGTCGGGTTGCCGATAGTCAAACAGGAGGGTACGAAATCGGGCACCACCCGGCTGCTGTCGTGTATCCGGATCGCAAGCGCCAGGCTGTCATTATATACCGTGTCGATACTCGTCCAAACATCGACATTGGCCGCGGTCAGGAAGAGTTCAGCGAGATGGTACTCGCCGGCGGCAATAAATGTATCCGCCTGATTGACGGCAATCTCAATCGAAATAAGCCCCGAGTTACTATCGACGACGGCCGTAAAATCGACCGGATCGGGCAGCGTCTGCCCGACCAAAACCGAGTCGACCGTCACCGCCGAGGTATCAAAGCCGAGCGGGATCAGGATTGTATCGACATTATTGTCAAGCGTGGCGGAAACCGGCAGGTTGATCGGCTGACCGGCGGTAACCAGCCCGGAATCGACTCGAATGGTGTCGGTGGAGTGTTCGTAATAGCGCAGCACCACTGGCACTAAGGTCGATATGTTGAAGGCGTTGCTGTCGATAATTTCGATTGATGTCGTGTATAGGCCGTAGTCGAGCGCAAGGTTGGCTATGGTGATGCCGATCTGGTCGCCGTCCAGTCCCGCTGTACCGGTCAGGCCGAGCCATGAATCGACCGTCGAGGCTATCCAGTCAAGACTGCCCGTGCCGATATCGTTCACGACGCAGAATGTATCGACCGAGGTTAAATCGTAGGTGTAGAAATAGAAGCTGTCCGGCTGAGGCTGTGCGTAAGGATAGGCGCTCGTTACATCGAGAATGACCAACAGGCTGTCGGGGGAGCCGGTCGCCTCCGCCGCGGTGAAAACCACCCACGTATTGTAAGAGGCCTCAGTCAGATTTAACGCGTTACACGCAACCGTAACCGTATCGCCATCAGAACCGCTTTCCGGCGACAGCGAGAGCCAACTCTCTCCCTCACTCGCACTCCACGCAAACGATCCGGTGCCGGTGTTGGTAACGACAACGGCAGCAGTTCTATCTTCATCCGCCCCCTCAAACGCCGTCAGCGACAGGGTGTCGATCGACAACGAGATAACCGGCTCGTTGACATCGAGTCGTACCGCCAGCGCTACCGATGAGTCGCTGGTAAGCCGGTCGACAAAGATAAGTTCGCCCAGCCATGTCCCCCCGGAGAGTGTGTCCGTGTTGATCGAAACAGTCACCGTCTGGGGAGTAGTGCCGCTGACAGGAGAAGCGCTTATCCAGTCGACGGTCGAGACCACGTCAAAAACCGTTGGATTGTAGCCGTACTGCTCGACCGACACATCCTGGGCGACCGGGAGTGAACCACCGTGGTTCATGTCGAACTGGAGCGAACTCGGCGATATAACGAGCGCAATGTCGTTGTACTTTTCTATCGAGGCGTAGATGTCCAGATCGCCGTTTCGATCGTCGGTCCAGCATATGTATCGATACTGCCCGTCGAGGGCGACATCGGGCTGATGCTGGGCGCTGTCGGCGAGCGTGTTGGCAGTGAAGTTTGCCTCGCGTACGACACCGTCAACATCGATCATCTGTCCCATAATATCCCACGAATTACCGGTGGAATCGGCCCAGATAATTGCCACATTGCCCAGCCGGTCGGCGGCGATGGCCGGATCGCGCTGAGCATGTTGAGTATCGTCGGTGTTGATTCGGGTCGTATCGGTTACAGGGGTCATGGTTGTATCGTATTTTCGGGAGTATATATCAGGGTTGGCCGGATAGTCGCCGTTGCACCAGTCGGTCCAGACAATAGTGAAATGCCCGGCGCCGTCGGCGGCTACATCGGGATATCCCTGGCGAATCTCATCGGGGTCGACGTTGACCTGAATATCGCCACCGGTCGGAACACCAAGGGAATCAAACCGCCGCGCAAACACATCGTCGTTGCCGTTGCGGTTATCGTACCAGGTGACGATAAACCACCCCTGGGGATCGATCGCAACACGCGGCGCGTGCTGTTGAGCGGTCACCGTGTCGCTGTTGATCATAAAATTGCTACCGACCGGACTGCCATCGGAAGCGAGCCGCTGGCCGTAGATATCCCAATTGTTGCTGCGGTAATCGGCCCAGACGACCACACCCGCTCCCCATCGGTTGACAGCGATATCGGGTGACTTTTTGATCGTATCCGGAAGTTCGGTTGTAAACAACAGGTTGGCACCATCAGCGGTCATTGA
>DAOWIC010000131.1 GCA_030641085.1 Calditrichota bacterium | reverse complement strand
GTTCTTGTAATCAGCGGCGATCTTCTCCACCTCGAGCGAATCGGGCAGAGTGAAACTGCGGCTGAAGGAACCGGAGCGGATCTCGCGACGGAGCGAGCCTTCGCTTTCGGAACCGCTGTCGAACTTGCGCTCGCCGGAAACCGTCAGGACATCATCCTTGACAAAAATCTTGATCTCATCCTTGCCCATCCCGGGCAGCTCAAAGGTGAGCTTGAGGTTGTCGGGGCTGTCGATGACATTAACGCGCGGCACGAACTCGCTCTGGGACTCAGAGTCAAAGTCCGGGCGGGGCCAAAAATCAGCGATCAAACGATCAAGAGCGCGGTTGGCGCGGGTCGGGGTCAGACAATAGGTTCTCATCGTACTATCCTTTCTTTTTTCGTTTTTGCCTTTCTGTCTATTCATCTCGCTTTCGTATATATCAAGCCGCGTGCCGAAACCGCTAATGCGCGTTATAGCAATGTGTTACGAATTCGTGATGGAGTGTGGAGTGAATGGTGCTGCCATACTGGCACAAAATGCCGCAATTATGGCATACGCGTACTGCCAGAATCGACATACTTTACCGATTCTGGCAGTTGCTATATTTATCGCTGAGAAATGATCTGGCTAATGGCTCTGTTGACCGGTGAGTTTTTGAAAAACAATTTTTGGGCGGTCGACTGACTGTTTTTGAATTCCTTGATTGAGTCGATCGCTCGCTGATCACCGATCTGACCGAGCGCCTTGATAACGGCCAGGCTCAGATCATCGCGAGAAACGTCAGTTGAAACTAGGCCGGCAAACGTCACGCTGTCTTCCAGTGCCCGAATCAGATACGCTTCGGCCTGCCGTCCGCCCAACTTACCCAGAGCGCTGATCGCCTTCAGAGTAACCGGCGGATTGGCTTGAGCCAGATCGATCAGCAGCGGGGCAACATCGTGTGAACCGATCAGCCCAATCGTAATCACCGCCAGGTCGCGAACCTCTTCCGACGGATCGTTGGCCATCATCATCAACAGGTCGCACGCTTCTTCGCCGCCGATCTTTTCCAGGGCGCGAATGATCTCGTGCCTCACGCGCACGTCCGGATCGCTTATTCTCATTTTCAGATAGGATATGGCACCGGCGTCTTCAAGCAGCCCCATGACGAAGATTGAATTGCGGATGACATACCAGCGCTCGTTGCTTAGACTGGCGCAGCCCTCTTCCCGCCGAAACATGGCGTCATCGGCAAGGATCTGTGAGAAAACATTCAGTGACGCTTTGCCGAGTTCGCCCAACACTTTGAGAGCCTGCTGTCGAATCTGTCTTTTTGGGTGCGAGATGACTTTGGACAGTTCCATGGCGACAGCCTCGGAGCCGGTCGCTACCAGTATTTCGCGTATGCGTGAGGCGGTCTCGAAATCGGCCGAAGTCAGATCATACACGAGTTGCGGAATGAATACCGACTGATCGAAACTGTCGAATACCTTCTTCACCGTGATGGAATCATAAACGGTAACATCCCGGGCGATGCGTCGCCTCAGTGCCAATGCGGTGGTGAGGATTGCCGCCAGGGCGTATTTCTTCGCCCGGAGGCATTTCTGAAGCACCTGCCAGATGAATTCGGAGTATTCAAACGTCTCTTTCTTTTCGGCCAGCTTCGCCACTATCTGATCGATCGATCGCCGGGTGACACTTTCATCAGCCTCCAGATCGAAAGTCCGGACCACATCCAGCAGCAGGCCGAGCGCTTTCTGACGAAACTCGGCGTTGGCCGCACCCAGAAGGTCCAGCAAATGCGAAAACACTTCCTGCGTCCGATCCATCTGGCCGGTCTTGCGCAGCCGTTCAAATGCTTCGGTAAACGATTCGGCATCGACTTCGCCGTTGCCGGGGGCAAAGATACTGCTCAGTAATTCCTCGATCCGTTCGCTCGACTGAGCCTTGATACGTCCCACGGGCGAGCGCAGTTCATCTGCCTCCTCCTGCGAAAAACCCTGCCGAACGACGCTTTCTTCGAGATTCTCGATAATCTCGTCCCGCTGCGGATGGTAATAAAGCAGGCGGTCGATTTCGGCAAACAGTCGAACGAGCTCGCCGCGCTCGGTTTCATCCTGGCTGGCCTCTATGCGGCGCACAAGCTGAGTCAACTCATTGCGGACAATCCCGCTCGGCAGAGAGGAGACTTTCTCCGGGATCACATAATGGACAACTTCCGTATCGTAGTCGATACCGAACTCGTCAGTAAGCCCATCGTCGGTGGCGGCGATATCGGCCAGCCTGACGATATCATCGCCGAGGCACTGGCTGACGACAGCCTTGAGCGAAAAATCGCCGTCGACATCGCCCCGATACTTACGGGCCGATTCGAACCGGTTCAGCGCATTCTCGGTGTTGACCCCAATCGTGTCGATACCGTTATCTCGGAGAAAGCTACTGAGGAGATTACGATGGTCGGCGGTGTTTATTCGACGGACAAAGCGGCCGATAAACGCGCCCAGTTCGGCCATGGTCATACCACGCTCGAAGAGAATCGCCCGCACATCCAGTATTTGCATATACTTGATGAGTTCCGCGCTGAATACACTCTCCTTGACCCGGATATTAAGGATATATAGATGGCCGTTCTGCAGATTGACACCGGCGTATCTCTTGAAACCGAAAATGTGATCGAGTACGAAGAACGGTTTTTCTACGGCGCGATCGGCCGACGGATGCCCGGCACCATAGATGCCGACCTTCTTGCAGGCCATAGCCAGTTCACGCACCAGAGAATGTGCAACTTCATTCAGATTGACGTTCAGGGTTGATTCGTTGAGTGGTTTGCATAAGCTGGTCATCTGTCTCTCCAAAGCAGGTTACTATCCCTTTGTCTGTTGCGACGAAAACCCTGTCGCCGTCGGTGATCGGCGTGGTCGCGACTGCACCGCTCAGTTGGCGCTCCTGCACCAGCGTGCCGTCGGCCGTCCTGAGGGAGAACACCTTTCCGCCCATCGTACCAAAAACGACATACTGCCCGGCGACAACAGCCGAGGCGACTATTGCCTCGTCAGCGTCATACCGCCAGAGGGTCTTCCCGGTCGCGGCTTCCAGCGCCACCAGTTCACCGCCGGTGTGGCCCACAAACAGGCGACCATCGGCAACCGTCACCGACGCCCAGACAGGTCCGTCGATGTGGTCTCGCCAGCGGATCCGGCCGTCCTCGGGATCGATCCCGTAGAGATTGCCGGCAACGTCGGCACAGTAGACAAGATCCGCGATCGATACCGGACTAACCAGCGGCGCGTCGAGCTCGACGTGGAACAACTCCTTGCCCTCGGGCGTCAGTGCGTAAAGCAAGCCGTCATCAAACGGCTGGAAAATCTTTTCCGCACCAAACGAAGCCGGGGCTTTCAGAAGACCCGATGCCGAGAACCGCCACAGCAGATCACCACTGTACGGGTCCAGCGCCATCAGCACGCCCTCGGTCGAACTCACATAAAGCCGGTTATCTACTAATATCGACCCCTCGGCGGCATCCTTTACCGGCCTCTGCCATATGATCCTGCCGGTTACAAAATTGGCGCACTTGAGTCGACTTCGGCGGGGACCAACGGCGAAATACCCCAGGCTGTCCAGCATCACAAGTCCGGTCTGAGCCTCACCTTTGGACTTAAACTGACCGGCCTTGGAGCCTGTCATTAAGTCCACGAACTTGATCTTGTGCCGAGTGCCCGGGTAGACAATCCGGTCATTATAGATCACCAGCGGACCGGCCGGTTTGTCGTTGGACTTGAACTCCCACAGGATGTCCAGCTTACCGCTGAACCTGCCGTCAGGTACAGCGCCGGTCGACGCCAGGTCGCCGTGGTGGTAGGGCCAGGCGGCGGGACGGGATATTTCGTCGCGGTCAAGACGGTATTTCGATGAACAACCGCCTGCCAGCAACAGGGTTAGAGAGACATATATAAGAATGTGCTTATGCTTCTTCAAAAGTTCCACCCGAAGAAAAAGTCAAAATCGGTATTGGGACTGATCGTTTCAAAATCGGTCGTGCGGGTGAAATCGAACCGCAGGACCACAAAATAACCGAGCGTGACCCGGAATCCACCGCCGAACGCTCCGGTAAACTGGTCGAATTCGTCCTCCCAGGCGGAGCCAACGTCGAAATAGAGCGCGCCGCGGATTCCCTGAAAACCGAGTCGACCGAACGGAAAACCGATGAGCAGATTGTCGATCAGCGGAAAGCGCAGTTCGTTGGAGGCGAAAAGCACGTTTCGGACATACCACTCACGCCGGTCATGTCCCCGAAATGACCAACTGCCGCCGAAATAGATACGTTGCGGTTCCTGACCCGAGGCAGAGTAAGCGAACAGGCGGTTGGCAAAGGCTGAATAGCGCCCCAGCCGGAAATAATGGCGGATATCGGCCGAACCGTGCCGGCTGAAATTGCTCAGATCACCCACCGACGAAGTAACGCCGACGGTGAAATTATAGCGACGTCCTTCAATCGGCCCGGAGATGTCCCACAGGGAGTTGTCGTAAACCCAGCTAATATAGTTGGTCATCAGGACCTTTTCGCGGTCGGGCAGACCGAACTGAAGCTCTCGCTTTGAATATCGCAACAGGGTCGTAAAATCAACCCGGTGAAACTTTGAAACGGGGTAACTGAACAGAGAAATAAGCCCGGCCTGACGCTCAAAATAGTAGCTGTCGAAGTCGTTGTAATACTCATCATACAGGTGATAGGCCCCTATCCCCCAGTTGAGCCGATTTTCCATATTGATATAAGTGATGCCGAAATTGAACGACTCCAACAATTCGTCTTTGGTCGCGGCCGTATTGGTCAGCAGGAAGTAGACCGCCTGGTTGCCGAGAACATCGGATACGGCCGCCTGAAATCCGCCAATCGATCCGTAAACCGGATCATACCCGATTGATGATTGGGCAATATCAAACGAGTAATCCGCATCGTACTTGATCGAAGCCTGACTGAAACTGGCGTCAATCTTCTTGGGCAGCCACGACGATGCATGGAACTCGGTCGGCTGCTCGATGACTTCCGGCTCTTCTACCAGATCCATGGAGAACACCTGAAAACTGAGATTCTGGTAACCGGTGTAAGTGAGCCGCTTGCCGTCGGGCGAAAGCCGCGGATCGAACGCTCCGGTGACATAAGTCGACTGCCGGGTCAACGTGCCGTCCTCGGCCAGATAAAAGAGGTTGAACGATCCCCCGCGGTCAGACGAAAAATAGACGCCGCCATCGGTCATTTCCGGGGTCATGTCACGATAGAATCCGTAGGTAAGTTGCGTGATTTTCCCGGTGGCGAGATTGAGGCGGTAGAGGTTCTGCGCGCCTTTCGGACCATGCAGACCGCGATCCGAAGAAAAGCAGACCGAACGTCCGTCGCTCGAGAAGGTCGGGTCGATATCGTAGTAAATGTCGTCGGTCAGGCGGC
>DAOWIC010000351.1 GCA_030641085.1 Calditrichota bacterium | reverse complement strand
CGCGAAGAGAGCGTGGCGTAGGCGTTTAGAATCTCTTTGGCCGTGGCCGGCACCGGAGCCTCGTGGTTGAATTCGCCGAAGTCGAGTCCGGCGTGGCTCATCATCTCCGGCAGCGTGGTCGTGATATGCCATGCCATACGACCCAGCGTGCGGTGGCCGTCGCAGATGCTCTGGCTCAGCGATGCATCGGTCAGTGCCCCGAGCACCTTGCGTGTGTAATCCGTTTCGGCTTTGAAATACTTCTCAAATTCTTCGATTGAGTGTATCATCGCTTACTCCCTGGTTTAGTAATTCTACATCATCGGTTTTTGCGGACGATTATCAAGAATCTTCTCGATTGTCTTAAGCGTATCATCCGACAACCTCACCTCCGATGCCATCACATTCTGTTTGACATGCTCACTTTTCGTGGCGCCGGTGATGGCGCAGCTTATCTCGCCCCGCCGCAACACCCAGGTCAGGGCCAGTTGCGATAGGCTGAGATCGAGCGATTGTGCCAGTTCGGTCAATCGACGGGCCTTGGCGATGTTGATCTCGGTCAGGTCATTCTTGAGCCAGTTGGAACTGCCGCCACGGCTCTCGGGCGGGACCGACTCGTTATACTTGCCGGTCAGAAAACCCTGGGCCAGGGGTGACCAAACTGTCAGGCCCATGCCGTTCCGGGCGCAGGTTGACATTACTTCCAGCTCGATATGCCGGTCGAGCATGTTATACCGCGGCTGTTCCACCACCGGCAGATATGCCTGCCAGTCACGAGCGACACCGACCGCGCGTTCGATCTGCTCGGCGGTCCAGACCGATGTGCCCCAGTACAGGATCTTCCCCTGGTGTACAAGGTCGTCCATGGCGCGAACAGTCTCCTCAATCGGTGTATCCGGGTCGAACCGGTGGCAGAAATAGATGTCGAGGTAGTCGGTGCCGATCCTCCGCAGCGATTTTTCGACCGATTCAATAATATGCTTGCGGCTCAACCCACGGTCGTTGACATTTTCCGACATCGGCCAGAAGACCTTGCTTGATATCACCAGATCGCACCGGGTCATATCCTTGATCGCCTTGCCGACTATCTTTTCCGCCTCTCCTTTGGAGTAAATATCCGCCAGGTCGATAAAATTGATCCCCAGATCAACCGCGGTTTTAATAATCTCGGCGGTGGTTTTGGTCGCCACCGGCCCGCCATAGGTAAGCCAGGCGCCGATAGCTATCTCGGATATTTTCAGACCGGAACTGCCTACTTTGCGATAATTCATGAATGTGTACTCCTCATAGAGATAGAGTTGATTCTCCAAAGATTATACTATCAGACGCGAAATTGCAACCGGTCATTGGCCTTTGCCAATCACTTTCGGCAGAAAAAAGTAGCCTGATTGAGTCGCCATTTACGATTTATACATCTGTTTGAAATGCCTGATGAATTGATTATATTCAAGCGCCGTGCGGTGGCGCCCGGGTACAACTCACGGGAACTATCGCCGGGCAAGAAGGTGATTGTGTCAGGAGTAACGAGCATGAAAAAGAGCGATCCGGCCCAAAAGCCGGTTCCCGAGCGACGCGATGTCTGGAAGATGTTTGACCGGGTCGCTCATCGCTATGACCTGCTCAACCGCACTCTCTCCTTTGGCCGGGATGTTCGCTGGCGGCGACACCTGGCGCAACTCTTACCACCACGAAACGAACTCGAGGTTCTCGACCTGGCCACCGGCACCGGCGATCTGCTCCTTTCGCTCTATACTGACAGCGGTCGGGTGGTCTCCGGAGTAGGTCTGGACATGGCCGGACGGATGCTCGAGATCGCGCGCGCCAAAGTGCGTGATCGCGGACTGTCCGACCGGCTCGCGCTGATCCGCGCCGACGCATCGACAATTCCGTTTATGAGCGCGTCTTTCGACGCCGTTACGATTGCCTTCGGCATTCGCAATGTAGTCGATGTACCGCAGGCGCTGTCGGAGATGCACCGAGTGCTCAAACCGGGCGGACGCTGCCTGATTCTCGAGTTTTCCCTGCCGCGCAATCGGATAATTCGCGCCGCTTACCTGTTCTATTTCCGTTATCTGCTGCCGCGGATCGGAGCTATTGTCTCCGGTGACAATTATGCCTATAGTTACTTAAACGAGACCGTGGAGACCTTTCCCTACGGCCAACAGTTCTGTGACCTGATGGAAGACGCCGGTTTTGAAGCTGTGCGCGGGCATACGCTGACTTTCGGCGTGGCCACAATCTATGAAGGGACCAAAACCGCCTGAGCGGTAGAGAGCAACTATGACTATTGCCTGCGACAATGATACCGAAGTAGGAATTAAAGACGCATCAGGACAGATGGCCCGGATGATCGGTGAGGCGTTTGCCCGTGAGACAGCGCCGGTCTGCCGGATAACTGTGCGCGTGCGAAGGGTCAATCCACTCGGTTGGCTGAATCGGCAGAATGCCGGTCGCAAGATTTATTGGCGCGACCGCGATGGAAAATTCGAAACCGCCGGGGTCGGTGCAGCCGACCTGATCCAGCTTGCTGACGGGGCAGATATCCACTCCCATCTGCATCAACTTCAGAAATCGCTGGCATCCACCGATAGCGAAGTGCGCTATTTCGGCGGTCATATGTTTGATCCGTCGCAGAGACCGGAGCCGGACTGGGAGCCGTTTGGCGCGCTCTGTTTCCTGCTGCCTCGGTTCGAACTGACGCGTGACGGAGACAGTACCCGCTTTGTCTGCAACCTGCTCCCGGCAGAGGACAAGGGCAACATGCGGGGAATTCTCGAGCAGTTGGAAAAACTCATATTAGACGGCGACTTCGCACTCGACAGTCTGCCTGCCACAGTGGGCCGTCGCGATGAACCCCAGGCCGACGGCTGGCGCCTGATGGTTGATAAGGCTCTGACCGACATCGATCGCGGACGGTTTGAAAAGATCGTCCTCGCGCGAACCGCCAGCCTTCTGTTTGATGAGGCTCCTCGTCCGCTGGCGCTGCTGGCCGCGCTAAGCACAAACACCCCCGACTCGTACGCTTTTTGTTTTCAGCCGGACGAGCAGCACGCCTTTCTGGCAGTTACGCCCGAGCGGCTATACCGCCGAACCGGCAGCGAGATATCATGCGAGGCGGTGGCGGGGACTCGTCCGCGCGGCGATACCGACGAGCTTGATAAAAAGCTCGCCGACGAGTTAAAGCAGAGCGAGAAGGATTTTCGCGAGCACCGGTTTGTCGTTCGCAGCATAATCGAAGCGTTCAAAAAGATCGGCGAGCCATCTGCTGAACAAAGCGCAGTTCCGATTTCCCTGTTGAAACTCGCCCGAGTGCAGCATCTGGTAACACGTTTCGAACTGCGCCTGAATTCGGCGCCCTCCGACGCGAACCTGCTGGCTGCGCTGCATCCGACCGCCGCCGTGGGAGGTTACCCCGGAGATGGTGCGCTCGGCGCGATCGCCCAAATGGAGCCGACTCCGCGTGGCTGGTATGCGGGGCCGGTCGGCTGGCTGAGCGCGAATGCCGCCGAGTTTGCGGTCGCTATCCGATCCGGGTTGCTGACCCGGGCAGCCCTGCGCCTGTACAGCGGGGCGGGCATTGTGAACGGTTCCCAACCGGATGATGAATGGAACGAAACCGAAAACAAAATCAGCAGTTTCCTTAAGGCGCTTGAACGATGATCTCTTCCGAAAACGGCGAGATGAACTCCCTCTGGGCCGAACTCATGGTCGAGGAACTGGTCCGTCTCGGGGTG
>DAOWIC010000096.1 GCA_030641085.1 Calditrichota bacterium | reverse complement strand
CTGATCTTCCTGCCTGTCTTCCTGTTGATCGCGCTGTTCGCCCGACCGATTATCACGTTGCTGTTTGGGGCCGAATTCCTGCCATCGGCCGAGCCGCTGATGATCTTCCTGCCGGGAGCGTATCTCTTGGGGCTGCAGGTGATAATGGCCGGCGATATCGCCGGTCGCGGCTATCCCTGGCCAGCCGCACTGGTTTGGATCCCGGTGCTGGCGCTAAGCGTGATTGGATATTATCTGCTGATTCCGAACTGGGGCATCAACGGTGCGGCGCTGTCGCTTTCGATCGCGTTTGGGGCGATCTTCCTGTTCATGACCTGTTATCTGCGCAAGCTGACCGGCTACACATTGTCGGAGATGTTTATCCCGCGCCGCGAAGATATCCGGACAATCCTGGCGCTTCCCAAAGCGATCCTCTCGCGCGGCAGCTCTGACGGAAGCGCCGCGCCGCCACCAGCAGAGAAAGAGACTCCCTCGGCGCCAACCAATCTGCCGCCACTCGACTGAGAAATCCGGCCGTTTTCCACCGGCTCCGGTCGCATTGTAACCTGATGCCCGGCATCTGATTGTATCCTGATTTGGTTCGCATTGGACCGGCCAGATTCGGCGGCATTTTTTTCCTGAAAATCAGAATTATTTTCCATTAAAGGGCGGTTTCAGCCTCTTTTTCTCGCTTGAGTCACACAGTTATAGTACAGCGTAACAGGCAGTTACGCTGATTCGTCGACGCGTGGCACAGGGTTTGATTAGTATCTGCGCAGAATGCTAAAGCAGAACTATTTAGGGAGAAAGAGAATGCGACGAATCAAATACTCCAAAAGCAAGACTGACCGGAAGCTGCCGTTTTTTACGCTTGAGGCAAGCGGCAAATATTACGAGGTGAAGGCCGACGATCCGCGTGGTGTGATCTCACGTTTCCGCAAGAATTTCCTTGACCGCAAAAAGGTCTTCGCCAGCAACAACAATTAGGTTACCGATGAAGAGCCGCTTGTTTTTGCTCAAGGCGAAGTTGAGGCTGAAGGAACTGACTCGGCGCTATCAGAGGCCGATCAATGTCCTTCCGTTGGACGACTTTTATCAGAAGCACTGGCTGGGCACAGCGCCCCGCGGCGACTATTTGTCTGCCCGCCGCATCCCGCGTTTCTTTTTCGATCCGAATCGCGCTCGTGAGTACGCCCGCACGTTCAGGCAGGAGTTCGCTCCGGCTGCGACCGCTGCGCGCGACCGGGCCGACCGGGCGCTCAAGCATCGCTTTGATCTGCTTGGCTCCGGCGAGGTCTGCCTCGGCGAGAAGATCGACTGGCATCAGGATTTCAAATCGGGCCGCTGCTGGCCGGAGGTTCACTTCTCCAAGGTGGCCATTGTCGATCCGTCGGATGAATCCGATGTGAAAGTGCCCTGGGAGTTGTCTCGGCTGCAGCACCTGACCGATCTGGGCCGGGCGTTCTGGCTGACCGACAGCAATCAGTGGCTGGATGAGTTCCGATCGCTCGTATCGGACTGGGAAGAGCGTAACCCGGTCGATGTCGGTGTCAACTGGACCTGCTCAATGGAGGTCGCCATCCGCGCGATCAACATAATTTGGGGCCTGCACTTTTTCAGTGCCGGTAACCGACTGGAGGAGCCGTTTGTCAGGCGCGCCATTCGGCTGCTTTATTACCACGGCCTGCACATCGAACGCAACCTCGAGACCATCGCCAAAGGCTCCAACACCAATCATCTGTTGACAAATTATCTCGGACTATTTTATCTCGGCGTTCTTTTTCCGGAATTCGACCGCTCCTATGGCTGGCGCAAAATGGCCAAGCACGGTCTCGAAGAGGAGATGATGCTTCAGGTCGCGCCGGATGGTGTCGATTACGAAGGCTCCACCAGCTATCACCGGCTGGTTGAGGAGATTTTTCTTTCGGCCTACATCCTCGGTGAACGAAACGATTTTAATTTTAGCCCGACCTACCGTGACCGTCTGAGCAAGATGCTCGATTTTTCGATGGCAATAACGGCGCCATCGGGATACGCGCCCCTGACCGGCGACAACGATGACGGTTTCATCGTCAAGCTGGCAACGGACAATCCGGCCGACCATCGGCAATTGGTCGAAATCGGCCTGACCGCGCTCGAGCGCAAGGTGCCGGATCGGTTCGGCCGAAGCGAAGCGCAGTTGTGGTATCACGGTCCCGAGTCGCTCAAGGTCGATCCTGTGATTTATAAGCCGAAGTCGGTTCTTTTCAAATCGACCGGTTATGCCGTCATACAGAACAAAGATTTCCACCTGACTTTCAACGCCGGCCGAGTCGGCGACAAAACCCAGGGCGGACACAAACATAATGACCTGCTGGCGGTCACGCTCGAGGTCGGGGGAGCGCCGTATCTGGTCGACGCCGGAACCTGCTGCTATACGTCGAATTACCGGATGCGCAATCACAGTCGTTCGACCGCCGCGCATAACACGGTGTCGATCGACGGCGAAGAGCAGAATCGGTATTTTGAAAAGCGGTTGTTTTAT
>DAOWIC010000177.1 GCA_030641085.1 Calditrichota bacterium | reverse complement strand
GCTCATTCCGGCCTCAGCCGCGCTGATTACCGGCAAACGGGCGGTGGTTTATGTCGAGATCCCAAGCGACGAAGAGCCGGTCTTCGAAGGTCGCGTTGTCGAACTCGGGCCGCGCGCAGGCGATTTTTATATTGTCCGGTCCGGCGTCGAAGAGGGAGAACAAATCGTGACTAACGGCGCCTTCAAGATCGACAGCGAACTTCAAATTCAGGCCCAGCCGAGCATGATGTCGCCCGAGGATGGTCCCGCCATGGCCGGACACAACCACGGTCCAGCCGATCAACCACGACGAATCGAGCGCGCCGCGCCGGTTGTTTATCAGGTAGGAACAGCGAATCGACTGGCCGACGGCGATGTGGCCCGGGAGGCCCTTTCGCTGGTCTATGACGCCTACTTCGGTATCCAGATGGCGCTCGCGGATGATGATAACGAAAAAGCAGTGGCGGGTTTCGAAACGTTACGCGTCGTGCTATCTAATGTGGAGATGTCGCGCTTTGAGGGCGAGGCGCACGAGCGCTGGATGGACCTTTCCGGCAAACTGTCGAGCGTGGCGCAGACAGGCGCGGGAGCATCAAACATCGAGGCGGCCCGAGACGCGTTTTACCATCTCTCGCAGACTGCTATTGAGCTGCACGATACTTTCGGTCATGCCCCGGATCGATCCTACTACCTGACCTTTTGTCCAATGGCTCGTGACAACAAGGGCGCGTACTGGCTTCAGACAGTCGATACGGTTTACAATTCGTTCTACGGCGATGCCATGTTGCGCTGTGGCGAGATCAAACAGACCCTTTCATCGAGCGACGGAACGGCGGAGTAGGCTATGGACGATCGGAGACACCAATCAAACAACGGCAAACGATCGTTGCTCGATCGTATAATTCGTTATTGTCTCGATAATAAACTTGTCGTCATCCTGTTGACGCTGGTGTTGATCGGGTGGGGCGTTATGGTGGCGCCCTTCGACTGGAACGTCGGCGGACTGCCGCGGGACCCGGTGCCGGTGGATGCGATCCCCGATATCGGCGAGAACCAGCAGATTGTCTTCACCGAGTGGATGGGTCGTTCGCCTCAGGATGTCGAGGACCAGATTACATACCCGCTAACAGTCTCGTTGCTCGGTATTCCCGGAGTAAAGACTGTTCGCAGTTACTCTTTTTTCGGCTTCTCATCGATCTACGTGATATTCAAGGATGGCGTTGAGTTTTACTGGTCCCGGTCGCGGGTGCTGGAAAAACTGAATTCACTGCCGACCGGCACAGTGCCGCAGGGTGTGCAGCCTGCGCTCGGTCCGGACGCCACCGCCCTGGGACAGATATTCTGGTACACGCTGGAGGGCCGGGATGAACAGGGCCGTCCGACCGGCGGCTGGGACCTGCATGAGTTGCGCTCAATTCAGGATTGGACTGTTCGTTACGCACTCCAGTCGGCCGACGGCGTTTCCGAGGTCGCCTCAGTGGGTGGCTTTGTGCAGGAGTATCAGATCGATGTCAATCCGGACGCGATGCGCGCTCACGGGGTCACGCTGACCGATATCTTCAGCGCCGTGCGCATGTCTAATGTCGATGTCGGCGCGCGCACGATTGAGATTAATCGGGTCGAGTATGTGATCCGAAGTCTCGGGTTTATCGAGGAAGTCGCCGATATTGAAAACACGGTCATCAGACAAAGCGGCAATGTGCCGTTGCGAGTGGCCGATGTTGCCATCGTGTCGCTTGGCCCGGCGCTCAGGCGCGGCGCTCTCGACAAAGGTGGCGCCGAGGTTGTCGGCGGTGTTGTCGTCGTTCGTTTTGGCGAGAATCCGCTGGCGGCTATTAAGAAGGTCAAAGAAAAGATCGCCGAGATCGCCCCCGGACTTCCGAAAAAGACGCTTCCAGACGGCCGTGTTTCGCAAGTAACCGTCGTGCCCTTCTACGATCGCACCGGCTTGATTTATGAAACACTCGGGACACTAAACACCGCCCTCGTCGATGAAATCCTCGTTACGATTATTGTTGTCATCATCATGGTCATGCACCTGCGCAGCTCGCTTTTGATCTCCGGGCTGCTGCCGCTGACGGTGCTGATGGTATTTATCGCGATGAAGCTTTTCAAGGTCGATGCGAACATTGTCGCTCTCTCCGGTATCGCGATAGCTGTCGGCACTATTGTCGACATGGGCATAGTTGTATGCGAGAATATCCTCAAGCATCTCGATGCCGCCCCGGCGGCGGCCAACAGGCGCGATGTGATTTTCAAGGCTGTCTCCGAGGTGGGCGGCGCGGTTCTGACCGCTATCTCCACGACGGTGGTATCGTTTCTGCCGGTCTTCACAATGGAGGCGGCCGAAGGCAAGCTGTTCAAGCCGCTGGCATACACCAAAACCTTCGCCCTGATTGCCTCGGTGATTGTCGCCCTGACTATCATCCCGCCCTTCGCGCATGTATTGTTTACGCGCGGCAAGAGGCTGGCAAAAAGCGGTCGCCTTCTACCGGCCGGACTGATGCTGGCCGGTTTGACAGCGGTGGTCTGGTCGTTTTGGATGGCCGGCGTTCTGCTTATGCTGGTCGCCGCATTCTTGTTTTTCAAACCACGTCTTCCGGTTGCCATAGTAGAGAAAGCACCGAGATGGTTCAACTATGCCGTCGTTCTCATCGTGGCCTCGGTCCTTTCCTCGCACTGGTTGCCGCTGGGTGTGCAGTCGGGTGAATTGTTAAACTTTGTCTTTGTGGCCTTGCTGCTGGGAGTAATTCTGCTTCTGTTTCAATGGCTCGTTCGGGCGTACGAACCGATGCTGCGCTGGTGCCTGACCAACAGGGGGAAGTTTCTGCTGATTCCGATTGTGCTGGTCTTCTTCGGCGTTACTATCTGGCTCGGCTTCGACAATATCTTCGGTTTCATGCCGGGCTTTCTCAAGTCGAACGCGGTCTATTCGTCGCTCAGTCACAAACTACCCGGGCTGGGCAAGGAGTTTATGCCCGACCTTGACGAGGGGTCATTTCTGTACATGCCGACCACCATGCCGCACGCATCCATCGGCGAGGCACTGGATATCCTTCAGCATCAGGACAAGGCGTTTACCAGCCTGCCCGAGATCGAATCGGTGGTGGGCAAACTGGGTCGGGCTGATTCGCCGCTCGACCCGGCCCCGATATCGATGATCGAGACGGTGATTAACTACAAGTCGGAATACATCGTGGATGAAAACGGTTATCGGGTAAAATTCCGTTACGATGATGACCGGCAGGAGTTCGAGCGCGACGAGTTCGGCGAGCTGATACCCGACGACGATGGCCGGCCGTATCGTCAGTGGCGCGACCATATCAAAAGCCCGGACGACATCTGGAAAGAGATAGTCATAGCGGGCAAGCTTATCGGGACCACATCGGCGCCGAAACTTCAACCGATCGCCGCCAGGATTGTCATGCTGCAGTCCGGGATGCGCGCCCCGATGGGCGTGAAGGTCAAGGGACCGGATCTGGAAACGATTGAAAAAGTCGGTCTCGATATAGAACGTCTTCTCAAAGAGGTACCGTCGATTGAACCGTCGGCGGTGATCGCCGATCGCATTGTCGGCAAGCCTTACCTTGAGATCGATATCGACCGCGAGGCAATTGCCCGCTTTGGTATTCATATCCGGCAAGTTCAGGATATTATCGAGGTCGCTATCGGCGGCAAGCGGCTGACTACGACCGTGGAGGCCAGAGAGCGCTACCCGGTCCGGGTCCGGTACCAGCGGGAACTGCGAGGCAGCATCGAGGATCTGGAAAGAATTCTGATCCCTGCACCCGACGGTACCCAGATACCGTTGATAGAACTGGCCGAGATCAGGTTTGTGCGCGGTCCGATGGTGATCAAGGCGGAGGATACCTTCCTGATCGGCTATGTCATCTTTGACAAAAGACCTGGCTATGCCGAAGTCGATGTCGTGCAGCAGGCCCGGGACTATCTAAAAGGAAGGATCGCCGACGGCGAGGTGGAGATTCCCGCCGGTGTCAGCTACGCTTTCGCCGGCAGCTATGAAAATCAGATCCGCTCGGAGAAGAAACTGATGATTGTGCTGCCGCTGGCGCTGGTGATCATCTTTCTCATTCTGTATTTCCAGTTCAAGCGCGTGCCCACCACGCTGCTGGTCTTTTCGGGCATCTTCGTCGCCTGGGCCGGTGGGTTTATGATGCTCTGGCTGTACGGTCAGGATTGGTTTTTGGATTTTTCCCTTTTCGGAGTCGACCTGCGCGAGCTGTTCCAGATCCGCAGTTTCAACCTGTCGGTTGCGGTCTGGGTCGGCTTCCTGGCGTTGTTTGGAATCGCCAGCGACAACGGCGTGATCATGTCAACCTACCTCGATCAGGTTTTTGCCAAAGAGAAGCCTTCCAGTATCCGGCAGATTCGCGAAGCTACGGTCAAAGCCGGGGTCCGACGGATCCGCCCCGCCCTCATGACATCAGCTACGACCATTCTGGCGCTGATCCCGGTATTAACCTCGACCGGTCGCGGCTCGGACATAATGGTGCCGATGGCGATTCCGTCGTTTGGCGGGATGACAGTCGTGCTGGTGACGGTTTTCCTTGTGCCGGTCCTTTACAGCGCCCTGGCCGAGCGGCGTTTGAAGCGGCGAACGGGTTAGGCACCCGGCTCAAGTCACTGCGCACCAGTCAGTCTGGCGTTCCGGCCCGACACTGTTCAGTGTACGCACACTATATGCGGCGACAACGACATTGCTGGTTTAGTTTAGACCAATGTGGGGTAGTCATAACTATTGGTCACGCCATCGTTTATGATCTGCCACGGGAAAATGCTAAATATTTTCTTGACAAATGCTGCACATATGCGTGTATATAAAATAAAGGGCATGGTGACCCGTATAAGGGAATGAAAATAAGGTAAGGACTGAACGATATGGGCAAACTGACCCTGGAGACCTGCAACGGACTGTTTAGTGCTATCTGGCAAGGCTTTTACGCCATCAAACATGCCGGCCGAAAGAAGCTGGCGGAAATGCAGTACGACCTCACTCTGGAGCAATTAGTCGTGCTCAGCATTCTGGACGATGGTGATGGATTGAATATTGGGACCCTCGCCGACCTTGCGGACAAGGAACGGACCACCATGTCGCGCATGGTAACTGGCTTGGAAAAGCGCAATCTTGCGGTTCGCATTCCGGATAGGATCGATCACCGGCAGAAGCTGGTCTACCTAACCAAAACCGGCCGTAGCCGCCTCAAGGACCTTGATACTCTGGGCGACGAATTTGAAAAACGCGCCTCTGCAGGACTTAATCCCGCAAAGATAAAGGAATCTGTCGAATTGCTGGAGAAGCTTGCAGCCAATCTTTTGGGAGAGTGACCCTTTTTTAAGTGTGCGAGTGTAGGTACATATAATGTAGCTACAATGATTTAGACAATAATTGGAATTTAGTTACAGGTAGGCAGTGAAGCACATTACAGGGGTTTTATCAGCGCTGGCAATTATCGGCATGATAGTTTCGGGTTGCACCAGGAGCAACTCTGAATCAAAGAACATTGAGCAGATCTACGCCGAGGAGGGCGTGCCGGTCAGGACGATTACCGTGACAACGGCGTCCTTTGAGACCGGATACAAATACAACGCCAGGTTGAACGGTATCAGGGAGTCGTCGGCCTACGCGGCGGTTTCGGACAAGGTTGATGCCATCCATGTTGAGGTGGGGGATTATGTCGAGAAGGATTCGGTCCTGGTTACCTTCCCGACCGACAATCCATCGGCGCAGTATTACCAGGCCAAGACGACGTTTGAGAACGCACGGGCGACATTTGACCGCATGTCCAACTACTACGAGTCCGGCG
>DAOWIC010000056.1 GCA_030641085.1 Calditrichota bacterium | reverse complement strand
CTCGTCTGCCGCCAACGAAAGGGTGAGCATATTCTGTCATTCGTAGGTATTTGATTTATCAAATGCTTCGCAAGGACATGATAAATCATGTCCCTACGATTTCTATTCGCGCCAGACGCCCCCATCTGCCGGAATGTCGGGTTTCTCCGGACGCGTTGCGTCCTCCGGAACCCTATCTGCCGGACTTTCGTCATACCCGGCTCGAAACCCCCGTGGTTTCGACAATGCGGCAGACGAGGACGTCTGCCGCAAACAAAACAGTGTCAGGTCACAATCCCGCGTTCCGCGTGATCAAGGACCCGACACAACGTTAAACAACGTTAAAACCCAGCTCGGCTAGGCTCCGGTGAACTTGGGCGGGCGTTTTTCGAGGAACGCCTCGCAACCCTCGTTCTTGTCGCCGGTGCCGCAGGTCTGGGCGAAATTACCCCGCTCGAGGTCGCATCCGGCCGTCAGAGTACCGTCGATACCACGGTTGATGCTCTCCTTAGCGAGTGTGACTGCGATCGGCGCTTTGGCGCAGATCACGTTGGCCATCTCCAGCGCCTTATCCATCAGCTCTTCATGCGGGTAGACCTCGTCGACCAGGCCGACCCGGTACGCTTCGTCGGCTTTGATAATCGCGGCGGTAAGGATAAGCTGCATCGCTTTGCCCCGACCGACCAGACGCGGCATACGCTGAGTGCCGCCGTAGCCGGGGATAATACCGAGGTTGACTTCCGGCTGCCCGAAACGCGCTTTTTCGCTGGCCAGACGGATATCGCACGCCATCGCCAATTCGCATCCCCCGCCGAGGGCGAAGCCGTTGACCGCCGCGATAACCGGCTTGGGGAAATTCTGGATCGTCTTGGCCAGATAAAGGCCGTTGGCCGACAAATCATTGCCCCCGCGCATATCGAGATCGGCGATTTCGGAGATATCCGCACCGGCCATAAATCCCTTCTCGCCCGCGCCGGTAATGATGACGCATTTGATCGCATCGTCGGTCCAGTGATAGCTGAAAAGTTTCTGAAGTTCGGCGACCGTCTCTTTGTTCAGGGCGTTCAGTACCCGCTCGCGATTGACAGTCACAATCAGGACAGCGTCTTTCTGTTCGACCAGGAGGTTCTTGTATTCGTTCATAATCTCAATCCTTCGACAACATATGGTTCGCAAAACGGCTCGTGACCGTCAAAGTTACTTCTTGGTGTAGTCGTAAAAGCCCCGTTTCACCTTTTTGCCGAGGTACCCGGCGTTGACCATCCGGCGTAGCAGCGGCGGCGCGGAATAGTGGGCGTCTTTGAATTCTTCGAACATGATGTCGGCGATATAAAGGATCGTGTCAAGACCGATGAAATCGGTCAGGGTCAGCGGACCCATCGGATGACCGCAACCGAACATCATGCCGTTGTCGATATCTTCCTTCGTAGCCAAGCCGCGTTCGAGTTGGCGGATGGCATCGAGCAGATACGGCACCAGTAGGACGTTGACAATAAAGCCGGGTGAGTCTTTGGCCGTAACGCAGGTTTTGCCGACCGACTCGGCGAAGGCGAAGGCGGCCTTGAACGTCTCGTCGGAGGTATCGAGAGTCTTGACCACTTCGCACAGCTTCATGATCGGAACCGGGTTGAAAAAGTGCAGCCCGAGGAACCGGTCGCGGCGGCTGGTGACAGCGGCCATGTCGCCGATCGGCAACGACGAGGTGTTGGAGGCGAAAATCGTTTCCGGCTTGCATATCTTGTCCAGCTTGCCGAAAACTCCTTGCTTGACATCCATGTTCTCGACTACCGCTTCGCAGATGATATCGCAGTCGGCCAGGGCGTTCAGGTCGGTGACGCCGGTGATATTGCCCAGCACTTTCTCTTTGGCGGCGGCGTCGGCTTTGCCGCGCTCAATCGCTTTGTCCAGCGAACGGGTGATATAGCTCAGCCCCTTTTGAAAGACGGCATCGTCAACTTCGCAGGCGACAATCTGGTAGCCCGCGGCGGCGGATACCTGACCGATACCGGAGCCCATCTGTCCGAATCCAACCAGCCCTACTTTCTTGATCATCTCAAACTCCTGTTCTTTATGATAATTGTAGTCGCGATTATCTCACCATCTTGACCACGCGCAACCCGCCGCCAAAATTGGTCGTGCTGACCAGTTCAAAGCCGGCTTTGAGCAGACAGGCGAGGCCGAATTCGTTCTCGTTGTAGACATTTGCCAGCACCTTGGCGACATCCGGTCTCGCGGCGCCACGGGCGTAAAGCAGGTTGACCATCTTGGTGCCCAGACCCTGCGAGCGGCTGTACGGATTGACCAGAACATGGGCTATTTCGACCGCCAGTTCTTTGGGGCGGTTCCATAACTCGCCGTATGCCACCGGCTTGCGGTCAGCGAAGAGCAAAAAGGAGGCAATCCCCTCGCGCTGCCAGGATTTGACCAGTTCATCCGGGGGCGGGAAGTTTTTGCCCCGGCAGACAAACTGGTAGGTCTCTTCCGAATCGATCCAGCCGCGGACCATGTCGGCGTATTCGTCGGTGTACGGGATCAGGTCTGCTTTGACTTGGGTTGGTTCGCTCATCTGTCTTTCCCTGTAGTTTAGAAGCCGAAATATATGTAATTATCCGCGCCGGGGCAACCGACTCCGAACGGCGGGAATGATTTTGTCGAGCGCGGCGGCGAGGACCGGCCTGAAACATTTGACATCAATTGCGCCATGAAGTATATAGCCTCGAAATGAATTGTGAGTCAAGCAAAGGAGCCTCAGAGTGATAGATTTCTCCCTGACCGAAAACCAACTCGCGGTGCGGGATATGACCCGTGAGGTGGCCTCGAAGATAATCATACCGAACATAGCCGAGCACGATCGCGCCCAGACGATGAACCCGGATCTGCTCCCGGCGATGGCCGACGCCAACCTGCTTGGATTTTGTATCCCGGAGCAGTACGGCGGGTTGGGGATGGATTACATCTCGCTCGGGCTGGCCTCGGAAGAAATGGAATACGGTGACACGGCGGCGCGGGTAATCCTGTCGGTGCACATCGGTCTTTTCTCCCTGCCGGTGCTGACCTGGGCCAACGAGGAGCAGAAACAGAAGTATCTCGTGCCGGCGGCGAAAGGCGAAAAGATCGCGACTTTCGGGCTTACCGAACCGGCGGCTGGATCGGACGCGGTCGGTCTTCTGAGCACGGCGGTCAAAAAGGGCGATAAGTACATTATGAATGGTGAGAAGATGTGGATCTCGCTGGCCGATGTCGCCGATTATTTCCTCGTTTTCGCCTGGACCGATCTTGAGAAGAAGAAAATCCGCGACCATACCGGTATCTCGGCTTTTATTGTCGAGCGCGAATGGGAAGGTGTCTCGACCGGTGCGATCCACGGCAAGCTCGGCGTGCGGGCGGGCAACACCGGTTTTATCGCCTTTCAGGATGTCGAGGTGCCGGCGAAGAACCTCGTTTACAAAGAGGGCGCGGGATTCAAAATCGCCATGTTCTGTCTCGATCAGGGACGGTACACGGTGGCGGCCGGATCATGCGGACTGATCCGGGCCTGTCGCGATGCCTGTATCAAGTACTCGAAGGAGCGCCAGACGTTCGGCGTCAATATTGAAGAACACCAGTTGGTCAAGCAGATGATCGCCAACATGGAAGCCGGGTACGAGTATTCGACTTACCTGTGGATGAAGGCGGGCTGGCTGAAGAACCAGGGGAAGCGTTCGACCAGAGCGACCTCACTGGCCAAATGGATCGCCTGTCGCGAGGCGGAAGCATCCTCGGCCAACGCAGTGCAGGTGCACGGTGCCTACGGTTTTTCGGATGAATATCCGGTCGAGCGGTTCTATCGCAACTCCAAGGGAGCCTCGATTTATGAGGGGACGCGCGAGATTCATACCCTGATGCAGGCCGATTACGCGCTCGGCTTCAGGCAGGACAAGGAACTCGAGCGCGACCTGCCGCCGGTTGAGCAGGAGTAGCCTGCGCGGATAAATCACCGGACGTCGAATGCCATCAGCATGATCGGCTACGGACAGGGCGTATAGCAACTCATGTCGAAATCAAAGGCCCAGCAAATCCACCCGGTCAGATCGGCGACATCGATCCGCCCACTGTCATCCATATCAAGCTCCGGCCAGAATTCGGGCGGATATTCACATCCGGGGCCGACCGGTGAGCCGTTGAAAGTCCAGTTGACCCAGTTGACGATATCAGCCACATCGACCCGGCCGTTATGATCAAAATCTCCGCGATTAATACAGCATACGGGTTCGGCGACTACAAACCCACCGGTCTCGGAGTAGTCGGTCTCTTCGGCGGTTGATATAACGGTTGCCTTTACCCGCCAGTAATAGGTCTCGCCTACTGTCAGCGACGCGCCCTCGACCATAATGCTGCTCTCTTCGGTCACATCGGAAAAGATGATCGAAGTGAATGATGGATCCTCGGCAACCTCGACCGTGTAGCGGTCATCGTATATTTTCCAAGCGGTGGACCAGATCAATTCCGGCGTTAAGGTCGCCATTTCGGCGCCCCCGATCGGGCTGACCGGGCGCGGCGGCAGAAGCGGAATCACCCAGTTGGCGCCGAAAACATCCTGGTTGCCGTTGCGGCTATCGGTCCAGACGGCGTTGACATGATCCTTAAAGGCCGTTACCCCGATATACTCGGCAATCTTGCCCGCCTTGGTGGATAGCTTATCGCCCGGATACATAATCGAGGTTAGTTGGATCGCCTCGGCCAGTTCGGTCTTTTTCAGCATATCCGGATGGATCGAGACCTCGCTAACCCGATGGTTGCTGGTGAAAGTCTCGCCGCCGTCGAAAGAGTAAGCCGCGAAAACATCGAACTGGTAATGACTGACCGGATCGGTGCGTTGATCATACCAGATCGAGACCAGCGTGCCCTCCTCGTTGATGACGAGCCAGGGAAGAAACTGGTCGTACATAGCACCCGGCCCGATGTAATCATCGTTGATATAGACCGGGTTCGACCAGGTGGCGCCGCCGTCCTCGGAGTATATTGACTCGATGTTGTAGTCATAGTAATCGGGATTATCCATATCCAGGTTGGCATAAGCGATATAGAGCCGCCCTGCATACGGTCCGCTTGAGAGATCGGCTACCGGAACCGGCTGGTTGTAAACGTTTACATTGCCGTCGACAACCCCCCAGTTGCCGGCGGTGGTGCAGATTGCGACCGGGTTAGTGAAACTCTGGCCGCCGTCGATCGATTTCACCAGCTTTATAGCGGAGTAACCGATGCACTCGGTGGAGTCGATGTCGGCCCCGATCCAGATCACGTACACGGCACCGTCGGCACCGACCAGCGGGCAGGCGAACTGCCCGGCATCCCATACGCTCCCCTCACCGCAACTGGTACTGGTCTGCGGTGGTCCGACGACCATAGTATCTTCAAAAGTCGCCGCGCCGTCGACCGAGCGGACAAACATGATTCGGGTCGGATTTGGAAAACGCGCCCAGGCGACATAATAATTGCCCGAATACGGTCCATCGGTGCGGTCGGCAGTCGTGAACTGCTTGTCCTCAAAGTAGGGTCCGCGGGCCGGTTCTATCGTAACCGGTCCGGTCCAGCTCAGGCCCTTGTCGGTGGAGCGGTGAACCGAGATGAATGATGAATCCCATAGGATCGTGGCCGACGGTTGATAATCGAGCACACATATGTAGAAATTGCCGTCTTTGTCAACCGTGAGGCAGGGATCGGACTGCTGCAGGAAGACCTGCATGTCCGGGTGCAGGAGCGAATCGGTCCAGGTGTCGCCGGCGTCGGTGGACCGCCCGATACCGATCTGGCGGTAGCCGAGCCGAAAATCGCGCCAGTTGGCGATAACGATATTGCTGTCGGTCGGGCTGACCCAGACTTGTTCTTCGTTCTGGAGTTCGAACGAGAAGGTCGAGATCTGATAATTGTAGGGAATAGGATAATCATTGTAGTCGCCGAATACGGTCGGCGCCACCACGGCGGTCAGAAATAGTACCAGGGCGAGAGCAATAATTCGTCGCATGCTTTACCTCCCAAGAGTATGAAGATCGCTTTCCAGCGGCGATAGGTGTGACTATGTGGCTACGGCAGTCGTTGGGGTTTGACGCATTCTGGCACTAAATTGCACTTGCATCGCGACGCCGATCGATAGCTGTACGCCGAGGCTGGATCGGATAGTGATCGGCATGACTACTCCATCTGCCGCAAAATAGCTCTTAATAGCAGACTGAGCAAGTCATATTTGAACCGCTCGCGCGGGGCTGGTCGAGACCGCTGGTTCAGATTCCCCACGGGTAATGAACCCGCTCGAAACACTCACTGCCCGAGCCGGGCAATAGAAACTCGACAGTAAATTCGATCGACTCGCTACCCTCGGGATTGTAAATCTCGGCCATATACGGCTCTATGAATCGAATCGTATAAACCCCCGGCGGCAAGTTTGTAATCTCAAAGACGAGGTCGAACAGGCAAAGACAGTGACAGCCCTGCACGGTTTCCCATTCCGTAATGGTGATGACATTATCCGCAATCGCGAATTCGCCGCCGATCTCGCCCGGACAGCAGTTGAAGCCGGCATTGATATGGGTCAGGCGGAGCGTTTTGGAATCGCTGTAATCAAACTCGACGCATGACTGACCGGAGGGAGTGTCGAAGGCGGGCTTACCTGTCACAAATTCCTTGCAGCCGGTGGAACTCACGAGGCGGCCCTCCAGATTCGACTCGGCCGGGTTGTCATCGTCACCGCAGCCGCTGACGACAAAAATGACGGCGAGGAGCAGGAGCATGGTAAGCACTGCTCCGGCCTTGCCAGACGCCATTGAGAAGTGTGCTTTATTCATGATCTGCCTCCAAGATAAAGAGTATTTATAATTATAAACGACTGAATAGTCGATCATGTCAATTCTTTTTTGGGGGTGTTGTCTTCGTGTCGGATTCTGTCAGTGATTCATGGCATGTATAAGCAATTGCTATTCATCACCTTTGCCGCGCTATAGACAGGCCTCGCGGCCGCTCCGGCGCAAAAAAAGCGCCGCAAAAAGCGGCGCTTGATCTGTATGATCCAAAATCGGCCCTACTCGACCGTCACCGACTTGGCCAAATTCCTCGGCTGATCGACGTTACAGCCGCGCATGACCGCAATGTGATAGGCCAATAGCTGAAGCGGGATAATCGAAAGCAACGGCGTCAGAAGCCGATAGGTCTGCGGAATGTAAATAACGTGGTTGACCCGCTCGGCAATCTCGGTATCGCCTTCGGTGGCAATAGCGATCACTTTGCCGCGCCGGGTCTGAACCTCTGAGATGTTGGACATAACTTTGTTGTACACGGCGTCCTTGAGGGCAATTACCACTACCGGCATATTCTCGTCGATCAGGGCGATCGGGCCGTGTTTCATCTCCGCCGCCGGGTATCCCTCGGCGTGAATATAGGATATCTCCTTGAGCTTCAGAGCACCCTCGAGCGCGGCCGGATAGTTGATACCGCGACCGAGGTAAAGGCAATTGTTGGAGCGATAGTATTGAGCAGCGATCTCCTTGATCTGGTCGCCCGCCTGAAGCAGTTGCTCCACCTGGTCCGGGATATTTTCTATCGCCTGGATGATCTCCTGCCCCGCCTGCACCGAGAGATGTCTCATTCTGGCCAGCAGGCAGGTAACAAGCGAGAGCGCCATCACCTGCGAGGTAAACGCCTTGGTGGAGGCGACCCCGATCTCCGGTCCGGCGTGAAGGTAGACACCGCCGTCGGTTTCGCGCGCGATAGTCGAGCCAACCACGTTGACCAGCCCAAGCACAGTGGCGCCGCGATGTTTGGCCTCGCACATGGCCGCCCGCGTGTCGGCGGTTTCGCCCGACTGACTGATAGCGAGCATGATCGTGTTCTCGTCGATAATCGGCGAGCGATATCTGAACTCCGAGGCGTATTCAACTTCCACCGGCAGGCGCGCCAGCTCTTCAATCATATATCTACCGATCAGTCCGGCATGAAACGATGTACCGCAGGCGGTGATGAGGATACGCTTGATATTGCGCAACTCGTCATATTGAAGGTTGAGCCCGTTCAGCCGGGGAATGCCTTCCTCATGATTGAGTCGGCCCCGGATCGCGTTGCGCAGGGTGGTCGGCTGCTCGTGAATCTCCTTGAGCATGAAATGGTCATAGCCGCCCTTTTCAATCTCGTCCAGGGTCCAGGTGACCTCTTCAACTTTGTGGTTAATCTTTACATTCTGGATCGTGGTCACTTCATATGAATCCGCGGTGACCGTGGCTATTTCGCCGTCTTCGAGGTAGACGACCCGGTTAGTATGATCCAGCATGGCGCTGACATCGGATGCCACCAGATTTTCACCCTCGCCATGTCCGATCACCAGCGGCGAACCCATGCGGGCGACCACAATCTGGCCGGGATGAAGCGACGAAATGACCGCAATACCGTAGGTTCCATCAACCTGGTTGAGCGCGTTGCGGACCGCCTCAGTCAGGCAGCCATCGTAATTGTAGCGGATAAGCTGCACCAGGGTTTCGGTGTCGGTGTCGGTTCTGGTGTCGTAGCCGTTGCGGCGCAGGAACTCTCGCAGAGTGCGATAGTTCTCTATAATGCCGTTGTGCACCAGTGCGATCTCGCCCTGGGCGTCGGTATGCGGGTGTGCATTTAGCTGAGTCGGCTCACCATGAGTCGCCCACCGGGTATGGGCAATCCCCTGGGTGCTGTCAATATCCTGGTTGTCGCCGATCTCCTGAATCAGCCGGTCGATCTTGCCCGACGACTTGGCCACCATCAGCCCGCCCTCGGTGAGAACCGCGATTCCGGCTGAATCGTAACCTCGATACTCCAGCCGCTTCAGTCCCGTTAGCAGGATCGGGAGTGACTTTTTCTGACCTACATATCCAATAATTCCACACATGATCTCTTCCCCCTTACTTGAAGAAGCGCATCACCCGACGCGACAGATCTTTCGTCAGCCGGGCGTCCTCGGTCTCCACGATCAATCGGAAGATCGGTTCGGTGTTTGATGATCTAATCTGTAACCAGCCTTGCTTAAAATCAAATCGCAGACCGTCTCTGCGGTCGATGCGGGTCTTGCCGAGCAGCTCCGGCGCTTTTTTTTCGAACTGTTGCAGGCGTTTGCTGAAGCCGCTGCCGAGACGCGCTTTAGTCTTTATATTGTAATATTTCGGCAGGGTTGCAACTAATCCTGACAGCTTAGTTTTAGCCGCCGCAAGACTGGTTAAAACCAGCGCCGCTGCGATAAGAGCGTCCCGTCCGGCATGGAAGGACGGGTAAATGACACCGCCGTTCCCCTCACCGCCGATCAGACCGCGCCGCGCATGCATCATTTGTACTACGTTCGCCTCGCCCACTTTCGAGTAATAAACTCTCGACCCCAGCGAGCGGGCGATATCCTCGGTTACCCGGGAGGTGGACAGGTTGATAACGGTCAAGCCTTTCCGGCGCGCCAGCACGGGCATAATGGCAATGGCCAGGGTCAGTTCCTCGCCGATCGGTTCACCGCGCTCGTCTACCATCGCAAGCCGGTCGGCATCCGGGTCGCAGGCCAGACCGAGATCCGCCTTGTGCCTTTTGATTGCCCGCCCAAGCTGGGCCAAGTTCTCCGGACGCGGCTCCGGTTCATGGACAAACTTACCGTTCATGTCGCAGTTGATTCGAATAACCTCGACACCCAGCCGTTCGAGAAACGCCGGCAACGCAACCGATCCGGCGCCGTTGATCGCGTCCACCACCACCCGATACTTACGCCGGCGAATGGCCGCCCGGTTGACCTCTTTGACCGCCAGCGTCCGGCGAATATGCTCCTCGACCCAGCGGTCCTGAGATTCTACCTGCCCCAGTCCGGTATGGTCTTTGTACGCAAACCTGTTACGGTTGAAAATCGAGTCCAGTTTGCGGTACTGGGCGGGGGTGATAAATTCGCCCTTGTCGTTGAAGAACTTGAGGGCGTTCCACTGGGCCGGGTTGTGCGACGCCGTGACACAGATACCACCGGCGGCCTTCAGTCCCTTGACGGCTATTTCCACCGTGGGGGTCGGCACAATGCCGATCTCGATTACGTCGATCCCGACCGACCGCAATCCGGAGATTACCGCCGCAACCAGCATGGCTCCGGACGGGCGACTGTCTCGCCCGACCACGACCTTTCCGGATTTCACGAAGGTGCCGAAGGCGGCACCATAGGCGGCGGCCATGACCGGATCAAGCCCGGCCCCGACAACACCCCTGATACCGGAGGTTGATTTTACCAGTTTATCTTCAGACATACTGCTCTACTTCAGTTGTACACTCAATTTCTATACAGGAAACATATGCGTTTGCCGGGCGAAAGCCAAGATACAATTTATGGGGAAAATCAGAGTTCAGTCGTGAAAGACAGCCACACCGCCATTGGTGCCGATCCAGATATTGCCCCCGGCGTCGGCGACCAGCGCGCGGATATAATTGTCGGGCAGGGCGCTGTTCTGAGAGGTGTAATTGCGCCAGGTGGAGCCATCAAATCGGCTAAGACCGTCCCAGGTGCCGAACCACAAGTCACCGGCAGCATCGACCGCGATCGATGTGACCACATTGGAGACCAGGTCGCTGTTGGAGACGTTGAAGTAGGTCCAGCTACTGCCGTCGAACTTGCAGACCCCGCCATTGGTGCCGAACCAGCCGTTGCCGTCATCGTCAAAAGCCATGTTCCAGACTGTGCCGAGCGGCGGGCAATCGGACGAATTGTAATTGATAAAATTATCTCCCACCATTTTGCTCACACCGCCAATATTGGTAGCCGCCCACAGACTGCCGGCATCATCAAAAACCAGCTTGTTGATGCCGTTGAAGATCAGGTTGCTCGTTTCGGTATTATAGAGGGTCCAGAGGAATCCCTCCGTAAGCAGGCAGATACCGCCGCCACCGGTGCCAAACCAGATATCCAGATCGTTATTGACAACGATCGAACGGATGGAGTTTACCGTCAGGCCGCTGGTGGAATCGGTGATACGGGTGGTGAAATGGCCCTCGATTTTGGTGACACCATCCGCCTGCGTTGCGACCCAGACCGCACCGGAGGCATCGACCGCAACATCGGTGACGATATTCGTGGTCGAATCTTCTCCGACAACGTCGATAAGCGACCAGTCAAGGCCGTCAAGCTCGATCAGCCCGGCCGGACTGCCGAAGTATTTGTTGGCGTCGAGACAGATCGCCAGAATCGTGTCATTAGGTATTTCGCTGTTGCCGGTGTTATACAGTGTCCATTCGCCGAGCATGAGGGTCGTCATGCTGCTTACATTGGATAGATCCGACCAGTTGTTCGCGTCATCGCCGGCGCGGATACAAAAATAGTAAGTCGTGGTCGGGTCCAGATCGCCGACCGTAAACGTCTCTTCGTAGCCGACAACTTTCGGATACGGCTCGCCGATCGCGGTAGAAGCTCCATCCCAATTCTGCTCGGTGATAGTCGATGTGGAATAGCGAATGTCATATGTCCGGGCGCGGCCGACTATCCCGTCATCGCCGGGCGAGGTCCAGGTGAGGGTAATGGAGGTGCCGGCCGGACTGCCCGCCGTCAGGTCGGAAATGGTCGAGGGCTGGATCAGGTCATCCGGACCGACTATCGTCCCGCTGTCGTCCTCATCCTCAGAACACGCCAAGAATAGAAGCGTCGCAATTAGAAACAGGGCAAGCAGAAATCGATACATCATCTCACACCAGAATTATAGGGTGATATACTTTAAGAAAAAGCAACGTCTCAGGCAAGCACTAACTTGTTTTAATGTTCCCGATGAGAGCCGCCTGTCGCATCGGGAACATTAAAACAAGTTAGTGCTTGCCTGAGACGTTGCTTTTTCTTAAAGTATATCACCCTATAATTCTGGTGTGAGATGATGTATCGATT
>DAOWIC010000173.1 GCA_030641085.1 Calditrichota bacterium | reverse complement strand
TCACCGGCGTTCAAGCCGGAGATCCGCAGCGGATACATTTATGCCCGGGGCGCGACCGATGATAAAGGTCAGACGTTTGCCCAGATCAAGGGGCTGGAGGCGGTCATCAAAACGACCGGCACCCTGCCTGTCAATGTCAAGTTCCTGATTGAGGGCGAGGAAGAGACAGCCTCGGAAAACCTGCCGACATTCATTCGCAAAAATAAGAAGCTGCTCAAAGCCGATATTGCGGTCGTATCCGATACGGCCCAGTTCAACAAGGATTTACCGGCAGTGACATTCGGACTGCGCGGCGTGGCGTCGGCCGAGGTGTACGTCTACGGCCCGAATCGGGATGTCCACTCCGGCAGTTTCGGTGGTGCGATTGCCAATCCGGTGAACGTGCTGTGCGACATGGTGGGACGGCTTCACGATAAAAACGGCAGGATCGCCATTCCCGGCTTTTACAAAGACGTCAAGACGGTCGGCAAGTGGGAGCGGGCACAGTTTAAGAAATTGCCGTATAACGAGGCGGCTTATAAGAAGTCCCTGGGCGTGAGCGCGCTTCAGGGAGAGAAAGGTTACTCGACTTTCGAACGGACATGGATCCGGCCGACGCTCGATGTCAACGGTATCACCGGCGGTTACCAGGGCGAGGGCGGCAAGACGATTATCCCGTCTATGGCCTCGTGTAAGATCACGATGAGGCTGGTCCCGAACATGGATCCCATGGACACGTGTAACAAACTCGAAAAGTTCCTTACGAGTATTGCTCCGAAATCGGTGCGGGTCAAGGTTGACAAACATGGGGGCGGCGGTGCCGTGGTGGTTCCGACCGAAGGACCGTATCTCGAGGCGGCGGCTCGCGCGGTCAAGGCGGGTTTCGGCAAAACGCCGGTCTTTATGAAAGAGGGCGGCTCGATTCCAATAGTGGGCGATTTCAAAAAACTGCTCGGTGTCGACACGCTGCTGATCGGTTTTGGACAAAACGACGACAACATTCACTCGCCCAACGAACGCTTCCGGGTACGAGATTTTGAACGTGGCTGCCGCACCGCGGCCGTTCTCCCGGAGGAACTGGCGAAAATAATATAGGCATGGATCTTCGATTGAAAGGCAGGACGGCCCTGGTAACCGGGGCCTCCGCCGGACTCGGCGCGGGGGCCGCGCTGATCACTTTTCCGGCGTTCGAGCAGGCGGCCTATATCACCGGCGCGTCGATGCCGGTCGATGGCGGCTTCGTTAAGAGCCTGACGTGAGCCGTGGCGAGCGAGGCTTCGGGCGATGAACCTGACTGCTGCTGAATACGGCGCCGAGAAAAAAAGGCCGGAAATGGGGGCGCTGGTGGCGGCGATGATTCTGCTGCAGATTCTGGACGCGCTCTGTTTTCCGGTCACTCGCTACGGTACCCAGATTATCGAACCGTTCACTTTTGCCTTTTATCGTTTTGTTATCTCCTCAGTTATTCTGCTAGTTATAGTCAGATCGCGCGGGCCGTATGTGCCGATAGCCCGCCGTGACTGGTGGCGTATAATCACGCTGGCGATCCTGATTATCCCCGGCAACCAGATGCTATACATGTTCGGCCAATCGATGACCGGTGCCGGGCACGGCGCTTTCTTGTTCGCCACCGCTCCAGTTTGGATTTTTATCCTGGCAATTATCCACCTGAAAGAGCCGCTGCTACCGCGGCGCGTGATCGGGATAATCGTGGCGTTCGGCGGGGTGCTGCTTCTGATGCTGGCCGACGGCGCCGAGATCAGCGCCGAGTATCTGAAAGGCGATATCATTATCGTTATCGCGGTTCTTGCATGGTCTTATTACACTATTCTGGGCAAGCCGCTGGTGGAAAAGTATGGCGCGTTGCGGATGACCGCCTACGCACTGGCGATCGGCTCGGCGCTTTATTTCCCGTTCGGTTTCTATCGGGCGCTCAATTTTGATTACTCGCAGACCACAGTCGGTGCCTGGGGGGCGGTGGCGTTTATGGCGCTGGGCATGTCGGTCGGGCTGTATGTCTTATGGTATTGGGTGCTCAAGTACATGGAGGCCTTGCGGCTGGCGATCTGGCATAATTTCTATCCGATAATCGCCGCCGCCGTCGCTTATTTCGTCCTCGGGGAACCGTTGTCGATCTGGTTTGTTTTCGGAGGTGTAGCTGTCCTGGTGGGAGTGATCATTACCGAAGTCAAATGAGAAAGCTGTCCTTTGGAGCGGGCATGTCTGAAATGCCATGACAAGAAAACACAGCACCGCCTTTCTTATCGGAGTTCTGCTGTTTCAGCAGGTGCTCGGTTCGCTCACTTTTCCGGTCGCCAAGTACGGCCTTACATATATCGAGCCGTTCACTTTCGCGCTCTACCGTTTTGTCATCTCATCGATCCTGCTGCTTATCTTTGTAAAGCTCAAACGCCACGCGGTGCCGATTGAGAAGCCCGATATCTGGAAGATAATCGGTCTGGGCATTATCATAATTCCGTTCAACCAGACGCTGTATCTTTGGGGGCAGTCGCTGACCGCCGCCGGGCATGGCTCGGTGTTGTTCGCCACAGTGCCGATATGGATCGCGTTCACGGCGATGATTCACCTGAAAGAGAGATTGAGCTGGCGACGGGGAGTAGGGATTGTTATCGCTATGGGGGGCGTTTTCGTAATCGTGACCGGGGGCGCAGTGGAAATCGGGACCGAGTATCTTATCGGCGACCTGATTATACTTGTTGCCGTTATCGCCTGGGTCTACTACACGATCCTCGGCAAGCCGCTGGTTGAGAAATACGGCGCGGTGCGTATCACCGCCTACGCGCTGGGCTCCGGCTCGCTGATCTACCTGCCGTTTGGTATTTACATGGCCTCAAAATTCGATCATGCAGCCGTGCCGGTCGCCGCTTGGTGGTCGGTGGTATATGTGGCCATCGGTGTGTCGGTGTTTGCCTATATTCTCTGGTACTGGGTGCTGAAATACATGGAGGCGTCGCGGATCGCGGTCTTTCACAATATCCAGCCGGTGATCGCCTCCGGCGTGGCCTTCATCTGGCTTGGCGAGCCGATGGGGCTTTCCTTCCTGGCCGGTGGGGCAGTGGCACTGGTAGGTGTAATTGTCGCCGAGCTGTAAACCTTGCGGCGTCCCGCTCAGGGCGCGGGTCTTCCCATGAAATGCTCGATTTCAGGTGTGCTCGGATTTATCAACCGATAGCGCTCGAGAACCTGTTGAGCCTCCTGCAGACGGCCGAGGGCGAGATCGGCTTTTATCAGCTTCGTATAAAGGTGTTTGTTTTTCGAGTCGAACTCCAGCGCGCGACTCAGGTAGACTCGAGCGGAATCGTGCTGCTTTAGCTCGCTGTACAGAAAGCTCAGGTTGATAACGGCCGCGCCCACCGATGAGTCAATATCTGTTGCCTTCCTAAAACGCCCGACCGCTTCGGCGTAACGTTCCAGTTGTGTCAGAACAACGCCGAACTGAAACTGTGCCTCGAAAAGGTCCGGCTTCAGGCGCTCGGCGATGACGATATGTTCGAGGGCGCTGCGATAGCGTCCCAGCCGACATTCTGTCTCCGCCAGCCGGGTCAGATAGGCCGCATTGCCAGGAGCGTAAAGTGTGGCGCCTGAAAAATAGAGAGCCGCCGAATCAAACATGCTCTTATCGGAGTAGATCGTTCCCAGCAAGGCCCAGGCATCGGGTGTGTTCGGCTCGGCGTCGAGTCTCCGTTTAAGATTGGGTATCGCCAGCTCCGGTTCATCTGCTTTGTCGTTGAGAATGAAAGCCCATATCCAGGCCCGCCGCGCCAGGCCGTAGTCCGCCCGGTGGTGAGGACTGTCCCGCAGGGCACGGTCGAGATAACGGGCTGCGTGAGCGAGGTCATTCTTTTCGATAAGATTGGGTGCGATAAGCACCAGTGATAATACAGCGACCGATATGATCGCGGCCGGGTGTTTCAACGGCCGCAGGCGGTGATTAGTCAGCCACGCCGCCCCCCAGAGCGTGAAGGGGAAACCGTAGAAGGAGGCCAGATCCCAGTCGCGCGCCGCGCCGAGCTTCGGCTCTACCCAGAAGGCGACCAGAAAGCAGAGTAAGGCGAGGCTGCCCAGAAGGTTCTCCTCAATCGTGGGTCTGCCCTTTTTTGAGAAGATCCATATCGCGAGAACGGCAAGACCCAGCGGTGCTACAAGAAGGGTCAGATTTAGCAGATCCATCAGTCTGTCGGGTGAGAGAAACCAGTAGGGCACATCATCGCGCGGCCAGATCAACATCAGCCACTGCGGAAGACTTAGTACCTGCGCCAGCAGGCCCAACAGGACCGATGCACCCACCGCAAGCAGGTCTATTCGTTTCAACCTCCCGGAAATAGTCTCCGGGTTCCCGGCGCGGTGTAAAGCGACAGCCAGAACGGCAAACACCAGATAGGGGAGAGCCAGTATGTGAAAGCCGGTTGTCAGCAGCCCAAGCAGGATCGCGGGCACCGGGCCACTCTTACCCTGAACATGCCTGAGAGTGTAGTAAATGGTCCAGAGACCGCAGGTGGTGGCAAGGGTATAGTACTCGACATAGCCGAAAAAAAGTATCACGCAGCCAGAGGTCAAAGCGGACAGGAAGATAAACCATCGTTGAACAGAATGCGAGCTTAGGATGTCTGCTATCTTCCACAGTGCAACGGTTCCGATTACACCTCCCGCGGCGCTCACCATCGCGAAAGAATGTTCGACTGAAAGTGTAAAAACCACGGAAAGCGCATCACAGAGCCACTTGTAGAGGTAATAAGACAGCACCTTAAGGTATATCGGGAAGCCGGTAGATTCGGGGCCGGTGCCGCCAAGTTCGTCAAGGATCAGGTAGCCGTCACCATACAGGTGCGCTCTTGACCTGAAGAAAAAGAACAACGCCAACAGGAACGCGACAGCCGCACCGAATGTGATGCTTCGAAAAGCCGCCGGTCGGCTGCCCGCGGGTGAATCGAGGCCTGCCGAGAGCTTCCAGAACCGGCTGACTGCAAACAGCAACAGTAATGCCGCGACCAGAAGGCCATAATTCCATGGCTCCGGCAGAACACTCCAGTAACCGAATCCCCAGGTATAGTAGCCCGGGAAAGCGGCTCCGATTGATTGGATAATAATGATGAAAGCGGCCGGACCAACAATCCAACCCATGTTAAGTGAATTCGTAGACGTTTGCTTCGGGCCTTCATCGGTCGATGCGGGCACGATGGCCATCCGGTTGATCTCCTCCCAGGGATTGACGGGCTATTTCGGCTTTAGTGTCCTTCGAGACTCTGGAAATTTCTGAACTGGGCTGACTGGGCAAAGTCGTCCGGAAACTTCAGATAACTGAGCACTCCATCGATCATATGAATATGGCGCTGCTCCTCGTCGGCGATTAGATTCAGCATCTGCTTTTTCGCCTTGTCGGTTTCAACCTCGGCCTTCTCGCGGTAGAACTTCTCCGCCTTTTCCTCGATCTTTAAAGCCTGCTGCCAGATCGATCTTTCATCGTCGCCGAACGCGGTCTGCGACGGGCTCTGTGACATTTCGTGGAAGATATTCTTGACCTTGTTCAGCGTATTGAGATTACCGCGCATTTCGCTGACCGGCAGATCGGTTTCACCCTGACTAAGCCGTTGAAAATATTTGTAATGCTGCTGCTCCTCCTCGGCGAGCGCCAGCAATATCTTTTTCAGCTCCTTGTCCCGGGTGGCCGCCGCCTGCTTTTCATAAAACGTTTGGCCATCCTTCTCCATCTGCATCGCAAATTCAAAGATATCCATAATAGCTCCCTCTTTGATATACAGTTCCCGCCGGAAGTGCGCCTCCCGACGGGAATTGTCTGATTGTACTACAGTTCGTTATTCGGTGGTGCCCCGGAGGTTGTCGGCCGAGAATGATTTCTCCATCTCATCGTCAGTGAAAACACCGTCCTTACGAACCAGCTTGTCGTCGAACCACATTTCACCGCCGCCGTAGTCGGGGCGCTGGATGAGCACGAGGTCCCAGTGGATCGAAGAATCGTTGCCGTTGGGGGCCTCATCATAGCACTGGCCCGGCGTGAGATGGAACGAGCCTGCGATCTTCTCATCAAACAGCGTGTCCTTCATCGGGTGCAGGATAAACGGATTGACGCCGATAGCAAACTCGCCCACGTAACGCGAACCTCCATCGGTATCGAGGATTTTGTTCAACTTCTCGGTCTGATCTCCGGCGGTCGCCTTGACGATTTTACCGCTCTCAAAAGTGAACGAGATATTGTTGAAAATCGTTCCCTGGTAGAGCGAGGGCGTGTTGTAGGTGATTGTACCGTTGATCGAATCGCGCACCGGGGCCGTGTAGACCTCACCGTCGGGAATATTGCGCTTGCCGTCGCACTTGACCACCCTGATGTCTTTCAGCGACAATGTCAGGTCGGTTCCGGGTGAGACCATCCGGACTTTGTCGGTGGCGTTGACCAGGCCGAACAGTTTGTCCTGGGCTTTGGACATTTTGGCGTAGTCGGCGCAGCAGACTTCATAGTAGAAATCCTCAAACTTTTCCTGCGAGGTCTCGGCAAGCTGCGCCATGGCGTTGTTCGGATAACGCAGCACCACCCAGCGAGTTCGCTTAACACGTTCCTCGAGATGGACCGGCTTGTAGAACAGGGTGTTCTGCTTGTCGATTTGTTTGGTATCGATATCGGCCAGGTCAAACGGATTGTCCGAGCCGCGGAGACCGATATAGGCGTCGGCGCGAGTCATCAGTTCCAGGTGCAGCTCGGCCTGCTTCTTGAACTGGTCATCGCCCGCTTTGCCGACCCACTGGCGAATCAGCGATTCGTCGTTATAGTACCAGAAGGGCGTGGCGCCCTTTTCGGTCGCGAGGCGAATGATATGTTTACCGAGTTCGAGGGTCTCTCTGCCCTTTATCTCCAGATATAGTACTTCACCGGGTTGGATTTCCACCGAGTATTCCAGGAGCTGTCGGGCCAGCAGTTCGTTTCGTTTGTCTTTCATTATGAGTTCCTTTTCGTTTTCGGTTAACCGGATAATAGCAAAATTCGCCGGCGAAATCAACGACATAGCGCGCAGTCCGTAACGCTCGGCGGCGGTTAATCCACTCCGTTATTTGGCCGAAGCAAGCGAACCTTTATCGGCGGTTGCTGTTATACCAGATATGCTGCCAGACAAAATAAGAATCGGAACCGCGGGCTTCAGTTATAAAGACTGGCTGGGCAATTTCTATCCGCAGTTTTGCCCCCAGGCCGACTTCCTCAAGTTCTACACCTCCAAATTCAATACGGTGGAACTGGACTCGACTTACTACCGGATACCGCCGGTCGAGACTGTCAAAAAGTGGGCTGCGACCACCCCGGACAGTTTCGTCTTCACAGCCAAATTCCCCAACACGGTGACCCACGAGGGGAGCCTGGAGGAGAGGATCAAAAACGCCGGCATTTTTATCGATGTCATGAGCCACCTGGGGGCGAAGCTGGGGCCGCTGTTGCTGCAATTCCCATACAGCTTTAAGCCGGACAGAATCGGGGACCTGATGGCGTTGATAGCGGCGCTTCCCGATCAGGGCCGGTTTGCGATAGAGCTTCGCAACAAGGCCTGGTTGAAAGAGGAAAGGCTGTTCGACCGGCTGAAAGAGAAAAATATCGCCTTCTGTCTGATCGATCACCCGTGGATGCCGCGGACAAAGATCTGTACCGCCGATTTTCATTACCTGCGATTTCTTGGGGATCGCAAGAAAATCGAGGCCGATTTCAGCTTTGTACGCTTCGACCGCCGGGAAGAGCTTGCCTGGTGGGGCGACCTGGTAACCGAATACAGCCGTCAGGGGGTCGGCTTCTACGCCTATTTTAACAATCATTACTCCGGGCATGCTCCCACCACCGCTGAGGCCTTGATTGAACTGCTGGGGCAGGCAGTCTGACCGTCGCCGTTCCAACCGTAAACATTCAATTGATAATGCCGATATAAGAAACAGGGCCGGTTTACGCCGGATCGGGCAAGAAAAGAGCAATTGTGGCAACTCAGAGAGGGATTGACAATATGCAGGAGACTGTCGTGGAAAAAAAGACGGAGAGCACTGGTGGCGTTAACAACCTTCTGCAACTGGTTTCCTTCAAAATCGGTTCGGAGGAGTTCGGCGTTGATATCCTGAAAGTCCAGGAGATTATCCGGATGGTGGCGATTACCAAAGTGCCTCAGGCCCCCAGCTTTGTCGACGGTGTGATAAACCTCAGGGGGAAGGTTATTCCGATTGTCGATTTGAGAAAGAGGTTCAACCTCGAGACTAAAGAGTATGATAAGAACACAAGGATCGTGGTGGTCGATATCGTAGGCAACATAATGGGGATGGTTGTGGACTCGGTGTCTGAGGTGCTCAGATTGCCGTCGAATACGATCGAACCGCCCCCGGAGATAGTGACCGGCATTAACTCCGAGTATATCAATGGGGTGGCTAAACTCGATAACCGTCTTTTGATCTTCTTGGATCTTTCGAAGGTTATCGACGTCGGCGAGCTTACCAGTATCGCCGGATAAGGATGTCCAGTCAGAAAAAAGCCCGCCTTTCGGCGGGCTTTTTTTGTGTCATCGATCGTATCGTTAAGGACAGGGCACCGGCGGGGCGTCCTGATTGAACGACCATTTGACCCACCAGACCAGGTCGGTTATATCCACCTGGTCGCTGGCGTCCATATCACACTCCAGATCACACGGCGGCGGTTCGCCCTGAGCGAATGACCAACCGACCCAGCCGACAATATCCGACACATCAACCCGACCATTGTGATCGAAATCTCCGCGAACGTAGCAGCAATTATCGCAGGCGTCGCCGATACCGTCGCCATCGGTATCCGCCTGATCCGGATTATTATCATCCGGGCAATTGTCGCAGGCCAGTCCGACTCCATCGGCGTCCGGATCGGGCGTCTGACTGCAATCGACAATGGTGAAAACATGGGGGCCATCCCAGGCCGGAATGACATTCTCCCCGGTCCATTTCCACGCGCCGGTCGGAGCGAAGAGGCTGGAATCGAGGACGATTGTCTTGCCGTGGTCGGCCGGGTCAATCGGCCCGATCGTAATGGCGTAGACAACCTCGTCAAATCCGGGCGGCAGACCGGGTTCAGCCGCGCCGGCATGAGTGAAACCGATCGTGTCGGCGCCAATGCCGTCAGGACGGTGATTTGTCAGCCAGTGGGCCGAGAAGAGCAAATCCCATCCAAGGGCGGTGGTGTCCGGCACAGTTGTTGTCCATTGGGCGCCATCGGGCGAATAGACCCGGAAACCGTTGGAAAGTCCCTTATGGACCGCATCGGTGCCGGTGATTCTCAGATAAAAAGTCGTCAGGCTGGAGCCATCGGCCACCAGCGAGTTTACGTCATACAGCCCGTCAACGGATTCGAGGCTGACACTGCCGCCAGTGCCGACAACACATTCTTCAAGCGGCTCACAGGCTTTAGGGCCGCCGTTAAATTGATAATCCACAAGATAAATATAGTCGCCGACATCAATACCTTCGCATCCATCTACATCGGCCGCCAACACATTCGGTGGCGGGGGTCCCTCATCAAACATCCAGTTGATGAAATACTCGAGGTCTCAGACCGAGCCCGATGAAAGATCTTCATTTCCGTCGACGTCACCGCATATGTAGATGTTGCAGGTCAGGATAAAGCCGCTGGCCATAGGCACTCCTGCGGATGACTGGATCCCCGTTGTGAGCACCACCGTCACCAGATCGTTGACCGCAAATTCCGTGTCAGGAACAAAGGTTACCGTGCGAGTCGGACCGTCGTAGGTGTAGATCCCCGAGCGTAGCCCGGTAATGCTGCCGTTGACCAGAAAAGTGGAATTGTTTATGGTGGAAACATCCATGTCCACATCAAATGTTACCTCAATATTTGTGGAAACCTCCAGGTTGCGTGCGCCCTGGGCCGGCGAAGTCGACACGACGGTCGGCGCCTGGGCATGGGCGGTCGCCCCCGACAACGCCAGGATCAATACCAGTAACAGGCCGAAACGTTTAAATGCACTTTCCACAAATCCTCCTTTTTTAGATCGAATTGTCGCTTTGGTTACAGTGGCTGGAACATCGACTGAGGTCAATATGTTCCGCGCGGACCCATGTTATCTACGACAGGAAGGGGAAGCGCTTGAGATCGGCGGCGGTGTCCAGATCCGGGAGGGTTGGCGGATGAGCATTCGCCGCTCCCAAGTCGGCTCCGGGCTCGCGGTCGGATACGGTTATTGCGATATGGGACGGGAGCGCGAAATAGAGTATGACAAAAACTGATTTCACGTCGATAGAGGCTCCCTTCTTGAAATGCGCCGATACAACTCCATGCCCAATAGGACAAAGAAGGGCAGGTACTCGATCACTCTCAGGAGCCAGTATTCCGACCAGACACCATCACGGTAGTATCCTATCAGAACATGATAAGAGAGAAAAACGGTTCCGGTCAGAACGAGAAAGGAGAGATTTCGGAAGATGACCAGAAACGGTATTATCCAGACCAGGTACCATCCGAAGAGCGACGGTGTCAGGATCAGGTAGGCGCCGAATATAAGAAACATTCTCTCAAACAGGTCGCGCCGTCGCCGTTTATAAAAGACCGCCCCCAGAAAAACGGTCACAAACAAAGCGCCGCTGATGATCCGCGCTGCCACGTTGCCCACGGTCAGATCGAGCAGCTTGAAAATGGAGCCGTTGTATTGCCAGGTGCCGAGATAGGTCCAGACCGAGCCGAAGACCTGCCATCCGGCGGTAGCGACAAACGGCAGGTACAGCAGCACGAGGGTCAGCAGGAACGCGACCAGGAATCTTGTTCGCCTGCCGTTGCGAAAGAAAAGATACACAATCGGCACAAAAAACAGGGCATACAGCTTTATTGCTACCGCCAGAGCCAGCAGCACGCCGATTATCGCCGAAGGCGGCGGGCGTTTTGTCAACAGGGCGAGTGACAGCACAAAAAACGGCATCGCCAAAATATCCAGATGGCTGGACATGATGAACTCGATGATTATCAGCGGGGAAAAGAGGTAGATGAAATATGTCCACCAGGGCAGTCGAGCCACGATTACGAGATAAAGAAGAAGCATAGCGGTGGCCAATTCGAAGAGAAAGGAAAGTAGCTTGAAGCCGTGAAGGGAATCGCCGCCTATGCTATAGGCCACCACAAACAGGTATTCGCTCAGGGGAGGGTAGATTGTCGGCAGCCAGTTGTGATTGATATGCGGATAGATCGTACTATCGGCTAACATGGTGCCGGCCATGTCGCGCGGCGAGGTGATATACGGGTTGTAACCATTAAGGACGAGCTTGCCCTCCCAGACATACCGATAGACATCATCGGAGAGCCAGGCCTGTTCGTCGGAGCCGACGTAGGTCACGACCCTGATTAGCAAGGCGATGCCGATAAGCATCAGCCAGAGGCGGCGATTGTTGACGGGATTTACGCCGAGGCGACGGCAGAGATATAGCAGACCCAGGTAAACCGCGAATATCACCTGGCTAATAACGAGAAAGCGGATAACATCAGGATCATCCGAACCGGGAATAAACAATAGCGCGTACAGCACTACCGAGAGCAGAGCCAGGATGATTACAGCCGGTTTCACTTTAAGAACAGCCATGCCTCCCTTTGTGAAATGTCAATCATCATCGTGGATCATAGGCACAAACCTGACCGGCGCTACCGAGTGCTCGATTAATTCGCCCGCCACTTTCTCAATTAACACCAGTTCCTGCCATACAGTTCCGACCGGAACCACCATCCGGCCGCCCTCGGCCAGTTGTTCGATCAGTGCCTGTGGGATTTCGGGCGGTGCGGCGGTGACAATGATAGCGGCGAAAGGCGCCTCTTCTTCCCAACCGGCGTAGCCATCGCCATACCTGACAATCACGTTCTTGTAGCCGAGCGAATCAAGCAGCGCTCGCGAGCGATTCGCAAGAGGTTCGACTATTTCGATAGAGAAAACGCTGTCGGTGATCTCGGCCAGAATGGCTGCCTGATAGCCGGAACCGGTGCCGATCTCGAGCACTTTTTCATCGCCGGTCAATCCGAGCAACTCGGTCATCAGGGCGACGATATACGGTTGCGAGATTGTCTGTCCCTCGCCGATAGGGAGTGGGCTGTCGGAATAAGAGTATTTGCGATAGTACCGAGGGACAAAAAGATGCCGGGGGATACTTCGCATCGCTTTTAAGACGGCATCGTCGGTAATCCCGCGCGCCTCAATCTGCCGCTTGACCATTGCCTCCCGGGCCTGTTGATATTGCTGTTCTGTGCTGTCGGCCCCGTTCTCACCGGCGTAACAGGCACACCAGAGAGTGAGTATGGCCATCGCGGCCGGAATATAAAGCTGATTCCGCCGCAAGGGAAATCTTCCTTTGTTTTTAGATTTGCAAGTAGCCCGATCTATGACTAAATTTGCCCATAAGTCTTGCTTTGGCAAGCGATAATTTTAACAGAAATTTCATCCAGGGACTATAGACACAACGGTGGACAGGATAAGTTTTCTTTATACCGGCATTGGTCGAGGGCATCCGTTCTATCTCGATGGGATTATCGAGGCGATGGTGCGCCACGGTAAAATCGGTCTGGTTCGCAATCAGGCGAGCGTCTTTGAAATCTCGCGCGGCCTGGCGCGATTGGGATGGAACCTTGCCGGATGGCTTTACCAGCGAGGTTCTTCCGGTGGTTTGATCGGCAAATTATACGCCGCTATTCGCGGGCGCACCGATTATAATCAACCCGGCCTGATGCTGAAACTGATGGGCCGCGATATCCGTCGCGAATATAACGATGTGACCGGGCCGCTGGTAGTGGCTCATCCGACACTGGTGGCAGTGCTTAAGGGAAGGCAAAAACTGGTTTATCAGCACGGGGAAGTGGTAGTGCCGGAGGAGGCCGTGGTAATGGGCGCGGAGAAAGTATTGGCGCCGACCGATGAGGTCGCCGAGCGCTTTAAATCGGCGGGATATGGCGACGGCGATGTGGTCGTCACCGGTCTTTGTGTTGAACCGGCGCTGGTATCTCAAGCGGAGGATGTATATACGGCGCGTCGCATGAGGCTGGAAACTGGGCCGACATTGACCGGCGCGTTTTTCAGTTCTGGAGCAGAGCCGATAAGCCATGTTGAAAAACTCGCGGCATGCGCGATCAGCCTGATTGAGGCCGGGGGACGGGCGGTTGTATTTGCCCGCAAGGATGGTCACCTGAGTCGCACTATTCGCCTTCGGTCTGAGGCCGACGGTAAAGATGCTCACTTTGTTGATGCCAGCGAATTCATTCCGGCCGATATACCGGCGCTTCTGGTGGTCGAATACGGCTCGCGTCGGGAGGAGAACATCTTCACGGCCCGACTTTTCCCGGAATTTGATTTTTTCGTGGCGCCCTCGCATGAACGCTCCAACTGGGCGCTGGGACTGGGGTTGCCGATGTTTATTGTCCAGCCATGCATAGGCCCATTTGCTCCACTTAATGAGGCGCTGCTGGTTGATGCCGGCGTGGCTGAAGTTGTTACCGGTGATGAAGATTGCGGCCGGTTTGGTGAACATCTGGCCCAATTGCACCGGTCGGGGGAGCTTGACAAGATGGCCTCGGCTGGTTGGGGTAGACACAAGATAGACGGTTTTGCCAGGATCGCCGAATTCTTGGGCAACCAATACAATACGGATTCGTTATAAGGTTAATCACCGGACCTGCCGCTTGCATACCAGGCGGCGACGGGTTTCAGAAAGGAACTCATC
>DAOWIC010000063.1 GCA_030641085.1 Calditrichota bacterium | reverse complement strand
GGCGGGATGATCGGGGGCGAAGTTCAGAGCGCCGAAGTTGTAGTAGTCGGTTTCCACGTTCGGGCCACGGGCGATTTCAAAACCCATGCCGTGAAAGATGTGGCAGATATCATCGAGAACCTGGTTGACAATGTGCACCCGCCCCAAAGGCGGATTGGTGCCAGGCAGAGTGGGGTCGAACAGTTCTTTTTCGCCGGAGAGCGCGGTCTTTTCCTGGGCCTCTTTCAGAATCGCTTCAAGCTCGGTCTTGATGCGGTTGGCCAGCCCGCCGATCTCCTTGCGCTGATCGACCGAGAGGTCCTTAAGCCCTTTCAGGATGGCCGTAATGGCACCCTTGCGACCCAGGTATTTGACCTGAATATCTTTTAGCGCCTCAAGCGAATCGGTTTTTCCGATTCGCTCAAGGGCTTCATTCTTGATCTGTGTAAGCTGCTCTTGAAACGACATACCGGAACCAGACTGGCTTAGTTACCGGTTGCCATTTTTACCAGATTTGAAAAGGTGGCCATATCGCGCGCGGCGATATCAGCCAGCATTTTGCGGTCAAGGTTGATCCCGGCTTTTTTGAGGCCGGAGATGAAGGTGGAATAGTTCGTTCCACACTGTCTCGTGGCCGCCGAAATGCGAGTAATCCACAAGGAACGGAACACGCGTTTTTTGTTGCGACGATCCCGATAGGCGTACTTGAGGCCCTTGTGAACCGTCTCCAAAGCCGTACGGTACAGCTTTGACCGGGCGTTGAAGTTGCCCCGGGCCTTCTTGAGCACCTTCTGGTGCCGACGGTGAGCAGCGACGTTATTCTTCGAACGTGGCATATCTAAATGTCTCCTGGTATTCCATCAAATATTATTTGGGAACCATCTGGCTGACTCTCTTGAAGTCGGCACTGGATACCAACGTTGACTTGCGCAAATTGCGTTTACGCTTGGGCGTTTTCTTGGTCAGAATGTGAGTCTTGTACGCCTTCATGCGCTTGAACTTCCCCGAGGCGGTTCTCTTGAACCGTTTCGCGGCGGCGCGTCTTGTCTTGATCTTTGGCATGTCTACCTTTACTAACCGTTACATCTATACGTTAACTATCACTTTTTTCCAGTTTGCCGTCCTTGAGCTTTTTAATATGCTCGGCGTTCGGCCCTATTACCATAGCCATCGTGCGGCCTTCCTGTTTGGGATGGCTCTCCACACTGGCGATATCTTTCAATTGCTCCAAAACTCGATCAAGCACTTTCCGTCCGAATTCCTTGTGAGCCATCTCACGCCCCCGGAACATGACAAACACTCTGACCTTGCTCCCCAACTCAAGAAACTCCCGAACATGCCTGGTTTTGAACTGAAAGTCATGCTCGTCGATCTTTGGGCGATAGCGCATCTCCTTGAGTTGCACCGAGTGCTGCTTCTTCTTGGCAATTTTGTCTTTTTTGGACAACTCGTATTTGAGCTTGCCATAGTCGAGGATGCGACAGACCGGCGGGCGACTGTTCGGCGACACCTCCACCAGGTCGAGTCCTTGCCCTTCGGCACGTTCGAGAGCCTCGTTGGTCGGAATGATACCGAGTTGATCGCCGTCGGGGCCAATCAGCCGGACCGGGGAAACCCTGATCTGGCGATTAATCCGCAAATTCTTGGTGGCTATACAATCCTCCTGATACTATCGGTTACTTGCCTTCGAGTCCTTTGCCGGCGGTTTCATCAAGCAGTCGTTCAATGGCTTCCTCTACCGTAGTCGCTCCCTGATCGCCCTCGCCGTGTTTGCGTATCGAGATCGTGCCGGCATCCTTCTCTTTGGCACCGACGATAAACATATACGGAACCTTGGACAGCTCGGCGTCACGTATCTTGGCACCGATCTTCTCCGAGCGGTTATCTACAACCGCCCTGATGTTCTTTTGTTTCAATCTATCGACAACAGTATCGGCATATTCGATATGGTTATCGGTGATGGGCAGAACTTTCACCTGCACCGGCGCCAGCCAGAGCGGGAAGTTACCGGCGTAATGCTCGATCAGAACACCGAAGAATCGTTCTATCGATCCCAGCAGTGCCCGATGGATCATGTACGGCCGCTTTTGCTGCCCGTCCGAGTCAATATAATAAACGTCGAAGCGTTCGGGCAAGGAAAAATCAAACTGGATAGTCGAGCATTGCCAGCTTCGACCCAGAGCGTCCTTGATCTTGATGTCGATCTTCGGGCCGTAGAATGCTCCCCCGCCCTCGTCAACATCGTATTTCAGCCCGGCTTTCTCCAAAGCCTTACGCAGGCCGTTTTCCGCTCGCCGCCAGTCTTCTACCTCGCCGATCGCCTTTTCCGGCATAGTCGAAAGGAATATATCGTAATCGCTGAAGCCGAAGGAACTGAGAATGTGGATGCAGAAATCGAGCAGCCAGACCAGTTCCTGTTCCATGTTCTCTTTGGCGACAAAATGATGGGCGTCATCCTGGGTGAAGCCGCGAACGCGCATCAAGCCATGCAGAACATCACCCTGCTCATACCGATAGACAGTGCCCAGTTCCGCCCAGCGCAGGGGCAGATCGCGATACGACCAGAGGCGCGACTTGTACATGGCGATATGGAACGGGCAGTTCATCGGCTTGAGCTGATACTGCCTGCCATCGACCTCGATCGGGCCGTACATATCTTCGGCGTAGAAGTCAGTATGGCCGCTCTGGTGCCACAGTTCGCGCAGGGCGATATGGGGCGAGACGACCAGTTCATATCCGGACTTAAAATGCTCTTCGCGCCAGAAATTTTCGATTTCGTTACGTACCCGGGCGCCCTTCGGCAACCAGAGAATAAGCCCGGGGCCAACATCCTTACTGATGGTGAACAACTCAAGCTGCTTCCCGAGAACCCGGTGGTCACGTTTTTTCGCTTCTTCCATCCGGCGAAGGTAGTCCTCCAACATCGCTTTTTTCGGGTATGATACACCGTAAATGCGCTGCAGCATGGTGCGGTTTTCATCCCCGCGCCAGTAGGCTCCGGAGGTCGCGGTCAGCTTGATCGCCTTGATGATGCCGGTTCGCGGGATATGCGGCCCGCGACAGAGATCTTCAAAACGGGAGTGATAATAGAACGACACCTCGTCGTCTGCTATATCTTCGAGCAGTTCCACCTTGTAGCTGGCGCCCAACTTCCGATAATGTTCGATGGCGTCTTTGCGGGACATCACTTCGCACTTGAAGGTGGCATCCTCCTTTACGATCTCTGCCATCTTCTCTTCGATGCGGATCAGGTCTTCAGGCGAAAACGGTTTCTGGACATCAAAGTCGTAATACCAGCCCTCGGCGATGGGGGGACCGATCGCCAGTTTGACACCGGGGAATACCTCCTGAACCGCCTGCGCCATTATGTGCGAGCTTGAATGCCAGAAGACTTCACGACCCTCTGGGTCGCCGAAAGTGAGTATCTGGACCGAACTACTGCCGTTAACCGGTGCGTGCAGATCGGCCATGACACCATCTACTTTTACTGCGATAGCCTCTTTGGCCAGTCGCGGCGAGAGTGACCTGGCAATATCGTACCCGGTGGTCCCGGCTTCGTAGGCTCGCGAGGAGCCGTCGGGAAATGTCACCTGAAGTTGCGACATAAACTCTTCAACCAATAGCAAAAGCGGATTACGCGAGAGTAATCCACCGTTCGAATTAAGGTTTAAATGGGCGATACTGGAATTGAACCAGTGACCCCTTGCATGTCAAGCAAGTACTCTAACCAACTGAGCTAATCGCCCATTTTTTAATATCTTACGGTACCCCAACAGGGTTGGGCCAGAGGGTGATTATACAACAAATCCAGCCAATGTCAAGGCTTATTTTTCCGTTACCAATAACATCAAAGGGATTGTCGTCAAACAGCTTAACCGGTCCGAACGACGCCGGAACCGGTTTCCGTTCAGGACAGACCGGCCATCTGCATAAAAGTCTCGGCCTTGAGATACTCCTCGCGAAGCAGCTCGCTGTAGCCGTCCAGATCATCTTCGGTTACACCCATATACTCCATTACCTGTGGCTCTGGTACGCCGGCAGGAGTGTTCCGGTAATCGTCGGCAAACGTCTTCTTGGAGACATGGTTGGCCAGGTGAACGATAAAAGCCACCGGACTGTCACTTTCGTGCAGTTGCGGATGATGATGGTAGGAGATCGCTTCCATCAGCTTTTGCGGAATCTTCCATTGCTCGCCGAGAAAGCCGCCAATCTGAGCGTGATTGTACCCCAACACGCCCTCCTCTATGACAAAATCGGGCGAATCCTTATCCTCGGACCGTTCCTGCTTGAACTGCAGGTATTCCTCTTCGAGGAAGCAGGAGATAACGAGCTTGCCGACATCGTGCAGCAGGCCGGCCGAAAAAGCAGCATCGGGATCAACCATACCGTGACTGTTGAGCTTTCGAGCGAGGGTACGACTGCAGAAAGCAGTCGAGAGCGAATGACGCCAGAATCGGTCGTGATATTCCTGGTCGATATTCTTCCCCTTGAACATATCCAGCACCGACGCCGACAAAACCAGGTTCTTGATCGCCTCGAAGCCTATTACGACCACCGCCTGCTTGACCGACTCGACCTCGCGAGCGAGGCCGTAGAAGGATGAATTGGTCAACCTCAACACTTTAGCCGACATCGCCGGATCCTCGGCCAGAATCGAGGCTACATGGGCGGCGCTCACATTGGGATCGCCAATCACCTTCTGAATCTGGTGAAAAACTATCGGTGGCGTGGGGAGGTTTCGGATACTTGAAACGACCCTCTTGACTTTATTATCAATGGCTTCTGCAATCATGGTGTTATTCACTCGCTTTGTACTGACTTCACTCACCGTCGGCTTTGTCGATCATCCGGTCGGCTATTTCCTGCTTCACTTCCGGGCGGTTATAAAACCCGGATGCTATCCTTTCACGGATGGCGTCCAGTCGATTGTCGGCCGGTTCGGTTACAGGCTCATCGACCAGGCGGCCCTGTGACTCCATCTTTTTCAGATGCAAGTCGGCCAATTCCGCCAGACGCCGCCGGGCCTCCTCGGAGATCTCGACACCGTCCTGTCTGGGTACGGTTTCTGAAGTCGTGCCCTTGTTTGTTTGCTTGCTTTCATCGGTGACAGGCACCGGGTAATCACTGCTGAGACGTCCTATTTCCATTGCTACATCCTCTTTTCATCCTATCGGCAGGGAACGCCGTAAAAATCAATAAAAATCAGTTTTTCCGATCTACAAACTGCGGCGCCGGGGCCGCATCCTTTACATATTGAAGAATCTTGTGGCTGTTCTTCAGTTCATCCAGCTCACTTTTGAGCCGCGCATAGCGACTGGTCATGTATTCTTCGTTCTCGCTGACGAGGTTCATGCTTTTCTTGATGAGTGTGCTGATGCTGTTGGCCATCTTGCGCACATCCGGCGATACCGAAGCCAGGCGGAAGATGCGCGGGTTGCCGCTTTTCATCGCCTCGATTCTCTCGCCCGACTGCCTGATCCGGCGGTGGCAGCGCTGGATATCCGCGAAAAGGTCCAAAAGTTTCTCGTCTTTGTTGAACTTTATCATGTCGCGCTGCTTGTCCAGCAGGACATAAAGCGACTGATAAAACGAATATTCCTCTTTGAGGAGCTTTATCAAATCGCGTTCAAACTGCGTAATCGCGTTATGTTCTCTGGCTTCCATATTCATGCCGATGTCGCGAAAGAACGGCTGTCGGCGGCGGGCTGTTCTCCAGACGCCTTTTCATTGTCCACCGCCTGTTCTCTAAGTCCCACCCAGCCGAGGCGCAGGTTGTTCAGAACGGTGATGTTGCTGTCTATCCGAGCCAGGTCCTTGGTGGACTCGGCGACATTTATCTCGTTAATGACAAAGGCGTACAGCTTACCGAGCTGATCGGCGACCTCGCCGCCTTTCTCATGATTGAGTGTTGTGTACAGGTGCGTGACACATTTGCCGGCTTTCTGCAAAGCCTCGCGTCCGGGACCGGCCCGGTCCTGACGAAAATGCTCCGATGCTTCCCGCATACTGGCGATTGCTTTGTCATACACCTGGATTATCAGGTCAAGCTGCGATTGGCCGAGAATTTCGGTTCGGCGATACTGAGCGACATTTTCTTTCATGCCTTCTCCGGCTGTAAGCGGTTATTAGTCCAATAATCAATCGTTTAGGTTCGACAGCCAGTTCGAGTTCATAACTGAGCTCTGCTGGTCGAGAAATTGCCTCTGAGATTCCAGTTCGGCCAGCGCCGACTCCATGGCGCTATACTGTCGGACAAGCGATTCGCGGCGTATCTCCAGACGCTCGTCTACTTCCTCAATTCGGTCGGTCAGGTTCTCTATCTGCTTGGTGAGACTGTCAATCCGGCTTTCGATGACACCGCTCTCGTGGGTCTGGGCATACACTGAATCATACAGGCGCGACGAAACACCGCGCATGAAGGTAATGTATCCACCGGATTCCTCGGCAAGTTCGGCTTCGGTCAGGGTTATCTTGAGCTTGAGACCCTCAGTCTTGAGGTTATCCTCGTTGCCAGTCAGGAACTGCCCGGAACCGGTTGCCGACTCACCGTTGATGGTCCCCTCGACATCTTTGCCGTTGATAGCGACACCGGTAGCCAATCCCAGGGCGGCGAAGGCCGGATCTGAGACGGCGGTATCCATTACTATTTTTGCCGTGGAGCCGTAGGTGGAACCGGTGAGAGTAAGATAGCCGGTATCATCGCCGGTAGCTACCCACTCGACATTGACACCGGCCGAGCCGATTTTGTTATCGGCATCGATCTGCTTCTGCATCTCCTGAACGAGTTCGGTGGTGCTGTTGTATGTTCTTTGCGAGAGGACGATCTCTTCGGATCG
>DAOWIC010000164.1 GCA_030641085.1 Calditrichota bacterium | reverse complement strand
TCAGTTCTAATATAATCCGCTCATCGGCGTCTTCAAAGCCGGGCGACTCGTAGACATCGTCATCTACTTCGTCGAGGTTATCCCTGTGAAACTCAACCGACGAAAGCCAGCTATCGCCGTCGGTTTCGACCCGCACAGGAATATCTTTGGGTAGTACGATGTCGACCGAACCGAGACCAATGTCGACATTGATAGTCGATTCGCCCTTGTATTCGCCTCTAAAATCCAGATCGAAAGAACCGACCCCGCCGTCGAAATCGAAGTATTCGAAATTGGCGTTGCCGATGCTGACCATCTCCAGTGATGATGCCCCGGCGTCGATTCGCATATCTCTGAGGCGGATCGGGTTGGGGGTGGAGAACTCAATCAGGCCGGAGGCCGCCCCGATGTCCAAATCCAGCTCCTGCAGGGGAATCCCGCCCAGGTCAAACTCGGCCTCACAGGCGCCGATGTCAAATTCAAGGCTGGTCGGATATTTGGTGGAAAGAGTAATATCCCAGACGTTTTCGTCGGTATCGATATCGTGCTTGCGCCGAATATTGCTTTCAAGAAAGAGATAGCCGGTGCCTCGCTTGACTGAGTAATCGGCGATATATTCAACCCGCCGAGTATCGTAGGTAACGTCTATAATGGCCGCTTCGTCAATATCGGCCGCATTGATACGAAACTCTCCGGCCGCGAAATCCGCCTCTACAACCAGCTTTTCAATTCCCTGGGCGTCGATCTTTTCCGTGACATTCTCCAGCCTGCCCGCCATAGTCAGACTGCCGGAGAGAAACACTGTAATCATTATCAGGTAGAGTAATTTGCGCATGATGCAGCTTCCTTTCAACGCCGGTTCATTCCGGTATCTACTATGAACTACGAGGCGGCTCCGGTGAAGTTTCATCCGGAGCGGGACCATGATCGACGTTCGGCGATATTGGCGGAGCGGTCGGTATCGGCGGAGGTGCGGGAGCGGGCGCACCGCCTTCAGCAGGGTGTTGCTCTCTCCAACTGATGTATCTCCTGAAACCGAACCGGGTTAGAAGGGCGGCGCCGATTCCTGAGCAAATCGGATAGGTACTGATAATGATCGCGACGACCAGCAGCGCGATTCCCAAACCACCAGCGACGTCACTGGTCGAGCCAAGAAGCAGGGCATCGAAAAACCATATTGCCATAACGGCCACCAGGCCAATGAAAAACCGAATAACCGAACTCTTCTCGCCATTGAGATACCGTTTTGATATCACCCGCCCGATCGTGGCGCCGAAGGCCGTAACGCCCATGACAATTGCGGCTATGTAGGCCATCGGGATCATCGGCACGACTACGATGCCGACAATCGTGATGGTCACAACCGTGACCAGGACCGGCATCAGCAGTAGCATCAGAAAGCCGGTCACCCACGTTTTGGTCCGGTAATGACTGAAGCAGTGCTCGAAGTTGGACAGCTTGTTCGGCATGAGGGTGACAATGATAAAGCCGGAGAAGAGGAAAAAGACCGTGAAGACAATGACGATAATAATGCCGTCGACGGAAAAGGTTTCCTTGATCTTGGTGAATTCCAGTGGGGCATCGGCCTCAATCTGGTCACCCAGAACAACGCCGCCTCTCTTGACAATTATCTCGGGTGCCTCGATATCGCCGTCGACCTGCCCCGAGCTGGTCACAAGTACCCGCTGGTTCATTGATCGAACATCACCCCTGACCCAACCCTTGACCGTAACTCGCCCGTAAGCCACGATATTGCCGTCGACGTATTCATCATAGCCGATCAGAAGCGAGCGCATCGATGGCTTGATAGTGCGTTCCTCGGTGCATCGTTCTTCGACCGGGAGGTCATCGGTGGAAAGGGCATCCAGTTCGTCGAATTCGGCCGCCGCGGGGTCGAGCTCGGGGACACCGATTACAAAAGTGCCGAGTTCGAAATCGTAATACCAGTCGTATCCTTCGACATCGACGGCAGTCACGCCTTCGTCGCTCAGCCATATACGGTTAAAGGTGGTGTCGGAGGGAGCGATCGGTTCTTCGTCTTCGGCCTGCGCCGCAACCGGGCAGGGCAGAAGGGACAGCAAACCGATCAGCGCTATCAGCGCCGGTATGAGAAATGAGGTCTTCCTCATCTTACATCCTATGTAGTTACTGCAGTCTAGAACTGGTTCACGTCCACATCACCGGTGGTCGATGAGAGCGTAACCCTGGGGCCGCCCTGTCCGATTTCACCCACCAGACGCCGGCGTGACAACGATTTTATCGCAACCGGTATTTCGGTTTTGATCTCACCTGTGTCGGTCTCGATGTTCAGTTCGCCCGAGGCGTAACTGGGGATCGAAAAAGTGATGGAGCCGCTGGTGGTTTCCACAAAGAAATCCTTGGGGCTTTCCAGTTCAGTCTGAATATTTACCGATCCGGCAAACGTGGACAGATCCATTGCGCCACGTACCTGCCGTACCATAATCTTGCTCGATTTCGATTTCACCCGAATATCACCCTCGATCCATAGCAGTTCAATATCGCCTACCGATTGCCTGAGATCGATCGAACCGAACAGGTATTCCGCGCGGGTCGAACCGGATGTATTCTCGATGCGGACATCACCCTCGATACTTGAAAGGTCGATATGGGCGTCGAGGCTGACAATCGACACCGAGGTCTGGGTCGGCACCGAGATCCGGTAATTCACCGAGCCGTACGATTCGGAATCGCCGGTGCCGAGAAACTTGCTCCAGAAGGAGCGATTTCGGCTAATCATCCTCAGAAAATTCGTCTCGATTTCTACCTTGTGGTCGCCTGATTTTACTTTGATCTCGATATGATCGGCGACCTCTTCCGCCTCTTCCTGATTGGAGGCCCGAACAGTCTTGACCGCCTCGATTATAATCCGGTCATCTTCGCTTCCTACCACTGTCACGCTGCCTTTTTCCAAGCGCAACTCAAGCTGAACCGGTTCGCCGACTTTGACAATCTTCTGATACTCAAAGCCGTATTCGCCGCCGTGGGCGGCGCCGGTGGCCAACAAAAGCAACACCGCCAAAAGAGGCAGTCTGTAAAAATATCGCCGCATCGAAAACACCTGTTCTATACCGGTCAAACGAGCGATTTGAGCTTTTTCTTTAAAAGCTCTCTGGCTCGAAAAATTCTTGCCTTCACGGTACCCAGAGGTATATCCAATAAATCGGCTATTTCCTCATATGATTTATCGTCTTTATGGCGATAAACGATTACCTCACGGTATTTTTCGGGGAGCGATTCGATGGCTGTTTCAATACTAAACCGTTGCTCCTTGCGCTCGAGGTCACGTCCCGGATGATAGGAGTAGTCGGGCACTTCGATCCCGACCGTACCATCTTTGGTCTGAATCTCCTGATCCAGAGAAAGGGCGTTGATGCGCCTTTTGCGCAGAAAATCGATGGAGCAGTTGGCGGCGATTTTATACAGCCAGGTGGAAAAACGAAATTCCGAACGATAGCTGGCCAGTGAACTGAACGCCTTCATAAACGTCTCCTGAGCAAGGTCATGCGCAGTCTCATTGTCGCGAACGATCTTGTAAATAATGTGAAAAACAGCCTGACGGTGGCGGGTAGTCAAATCAGCGTATGCTTTCTGGCTGCCGTTCAGCGCTGCCTCAATCAATGTCGCTTCGCTCTCGTGCAACTGCTACTTTCTCTTTCAGATACGTTATCAGCTTCAGGCGGTTTCACTTAGCCGACATATAATAAGCAACCTGCTGTGCCGCCACAAGCTAAAAGTCCCCCGCGGATTATCATCCACGGCGGGCCGGACTAAGGTGACAGGAATTTTGGTCCTCAATCGCCCTCCTGAGCGGATGTAAGAAAAATATACAACTTTGCCTTCTGGCTTTTCGAATATCTGCCCATTGCTGAGAATTCATCCGACATCTGTCGTTAAAGAGCTTAGGGGAGAAGGAAGGTGAACAGGGTGCTATACGACTATCCGGAATATTACGAGGTAGCCTTTTCGTTTCGCGATTTCGCGCGGGAGGCGGACTTTCTGCAAAGCTGCATCAAGCAATTCTCCACCATACCTGTGCGGAGGATCTTTGAGGTGGCCTGCGGACCGGCACCCCACGCCGAGGAGTTGACCCGTCGCGGCTACGCCTACACCGGTCTGGATATCAATCGCAACATGCTTGATCACGCCCAGTACAAGTGGCGTCATCTGTCGCCCCGCCCGGAGCTGATCGAAGGCGACATGATCAGTTTCGAGCATGCCATGACAGTGGACTTCGCCTATGTCATGCTCGGTTCCCTGTACCTGAACAACCCGGACGAAATGAACCGACATTTCGACACGATGGCGGGTATCCTCAACGAGGGCGGACTCTATTTCCTGGATTGGTGCATACAGTTCTCCGATCCGCTGAAGTACGAAGGCAGTGACTCGTTTACCGTGGAAAGGGACGGAATCGCGGTTGATTCAAAATTCGATATCCGGTTGGTTGATCAGGATCGCCAGATGTATGAAGAGATCTGGACGGTCAACGTCAACGACCACAGCCGCCACCGTCGGTTCGAGATGGTGGAACGCAACAAAGCGATTTTTCCCCCGGAGTTTGTTGAGTTTTTGAACCGGCGATCCGATTTTGAATTTGTCGGATGGTGGAAAAACTGGAACCTGAACCTGCCGATCGACGATTTCACCAATGTTACTCGCCCGGTGGTGCTGCTGCGCAGAGTTGCCGGATAGCCCCGGTTGACTACTTACGTCCGTCTCTAATTCTTCTTCAGTTTCGTCTTAATCATCGTAAAGAAGGCTTCGGTCATAATCCGCGAGGTGTATTCAGGACCGGTCAGTTTGAAAAAGATGTTACCCTCGTGCGCCTCGACCACAATACCGATCAGGCGATAGTCCTCTTTTTCGAGCTTGACCCGAGACATCGGCCCGCCGATCGGGGCGTGGTAGACGCCGGCCAGTGACAACACGTGCGTCTTCATTCCGTCCACATCCATTTCATACTGAATTGCCGCCGTGTGTGGATCCTGGCCGCTGTCGAGCGAAATCTGGTTGATCCAGCGCTCGATATTGTCCTCGACACTGCCGCCGCTGTTTTTGCCGAAGTAGAAGACGTTTAGCGAGGCCGAATCGGTTTCATCGGCAAGCGGTCCGTAGATAAAACTGGCCTTCTTCATCCCCTCCGGCGCCAGTACGGTCCATTCAATGGCCGGGGTAAAGGTAACGCCGGCGATAGAGACCGGCTCGCCGGTCAGACTGAAGGGAATATTCGACATCTTGTAATCGATCTTGACGCTATCATCAGTCATACCCTTGGATAGATCGATCGTTACTACACCGTCGTTTTTGTCGTGTTGGATTTCGGTAGCTTGATCGGCCGGTTTTTCGGCCTGCTCTTCCGAGGAGCAACCAAGGCTCAGCAGGGACATGGTCAGGATAAGGATACAGGTTATCAGTTTCATTTTGATGCCTTTCTGTCAGAAATGCCGGTTACCGACCGCATCATGCGGTCACCCGGGCCAATAGTAAGCAATTATCCATTCAAGAGCAAGTCCACAGAATCGAGTCGGCGCGGGTGTCATCCAAAACCCGTTTGACAAAGCTGATAAGGCCGTCTATACTGCGATCG
>DAOWIC010000312.1 GCA_030641085.1 Calditrichota bacterium | reverse complement strand
TTTGTCGATGGGTTTCTATCCAGACATGAAGCAAGTCCAGAGGTATCTGCCCCGGCGACAGATAAATGGCTACATGTTTTCCGCGACCTTCCCGCGTCATGTCCTGCGGTTGGCGAACGAGTTCCTCTATCGGCCGGAACTGCTCAGCCTGAGCCGGGACCACGTGCACGTTACCGAAACCGAGCATCTGTATTATATCGTACCGCCAATGGAAAAGGATCGCTGCCTGGTGCGGATTATCGAGATGGAAAACCCCCACTCAGCGATAATTTTCTGCAATACGAAAGTGACGGTTCAATACGTCTCGGCCGTCCTCCAGCGTTTCGGCTACGACGCCGATCAACTCAGCGCCGATCTGACGCAGAAACAGCGGGACAAAGTGATGAACCGGGTGCGTAAGGGAACCCTGCGGTTTTTGGTGGCTACCGATGTTGCGGCGCGGGGGATCGACATTCCGGACCTGTCGCACGTCTTCCTGTATGAACCGCCTCAGGATGTGGAGCTTTACATCCACCGTGCCGGCCGTACCGGTCGGGCGGGCGCGAGCGGTCAGGCGATTTCACTGGTGGCGAAAAGTGAAGTCTCGGAAATACGAAAAATCGGCGAGCGGTATTCGATCGAGTTTATCGAGCGACCGCTTCCGGATGACGCTGACGTGGCGGCCCTTGTATCGCAGCGGGTCATCGCCCTGCTTGAGGCCCGTTTGAGAGACCGTGACAAGCTGCAGACCGAAAGGATGCAGCGCTTTGTGCCGCTGGCCCGGGCGCTGGCTGAGTTCGAGCATGAAACCGCCGTGATAGCCATGCTCGTGGATGATTACTACCAGGAAACCCTGCATGGCAAACCGGACACACCTCCGACGGAAGCGCCACCGGATAAAAAACCCGCCGGCAACGGTCGCCGTCAATCCGGATCGGCCGGCAAACGGGGAAGGAGCGACCGGACCCGAAAACGCTGAAAACGCCTCACTCGGAGAGCGACAGATGACCAAAGATAACATAAAACCAACGAACCTGACCATTGTCACCGCCGCTCATCGTCCGGAACTGGAGCAGATCCAGACCGATATGGCCGGCATCTCATGGCCGGAATTTATGCTGCATGACCCCGTATCGCGCTATTTCACCGAGTTATTCGAATATCTGCCGCAGTACCAGTATGCGATTACGCACAACGAAAGCGGCGAGGTACTTGCGGTCGGCAATTGTGTCCCGATTCACTTCGCCGATGCGCTGGACGAGCTTCCGGATACCGGCTGGGATTGGGCAATCGAAAAGGGAATCAAGGATTTTGAGGCCAACCGCGCTCACAATTGCCTTTGCGCCCTCCAGATCATGATTCCGCCCGACAGCCGGGGGCGGGGCCTGAGCAGCCATATGGTGCTTGCGATGATGGAAATAGCCCGCCAGAACCGGCTTGATACTCTTATCGCCCCGGTTCGACCCAACCGAAAAGCGGAATTTCCGGAAACACCGATGGAGGAATACGTTCGCCGCTTAGATGACGACGGTCTGCCTTTTGACCCGTGGATGCGGGTTCATGCCCGTCTCGGCGCCCAGGTGATAAAAGTGTGCGAACAGTCAATGACGATTCCGGGAACAGTCGGTGAGTGGGAAAGTTGGACCGGCAGGCGTTTTAAGAAATCCGGCCGATATGTCATCCCCGGCGCGCTGGTGCCGATAGAGGTAATATGTGAAGATGACAGCGGCCGGTATATCGAGCCGAACGTCTGGATGGCCCATTCAAACCTGCTTGAGGGAAGGCAGACAGGATGACCAACCAAGACAGTAACTATCGCATTTTAATCGTTGCAATAGCAGACCTGTTTTTCTATCGTTAAGAGAGATTTTCACAGGGACAGTCCAATGCCGAATCAGTTACGACCCATCAATGTAAGCCTGATAAAGGACAATACCTTCAAGCTTATTGGAGCCGACTGGATGCTGATCACCTCGGGGAACATCAACCAGCATAACACCATGACCGCCTCCTGGGGTGCTTTTGGTGAGTTATGGCATAAGAAGGTCTGCTTCTGTTTTGTACGCCCGACACGTTACACATACAAATTCATCGAGGAATCGGACACGTTTACGCTTTGCTTTTTTGATAATAGCTACCGGGACGTGCTCACCTACTGCGGCACCAAATCGGGGCGAGATGTCAACAAGGTCGCCGACATGGGTCTGACACCAGTTGAGGGAGAGATGGGGTCGGTCCATTTTTCGCAAGCCCGGCTGGTGATCGAGTGCCGCAAGGTCTATATCCATGATCTCGATCCGGATGACTTTTTGGATCCGGCGGTGCACGATGAATATCCCCAGAAAGATTATCACCGCATGTACATTGGCGAGGTTCTTCGCTGCCTTAGTGTCTGACAGTTCAAGAATAGATTGATATAGAAAATCGGCGACCTGTTTTGGCGGGCCGCCGATTTTTTGTTTCGCTTGTTCTCTTTTATGTCCGGTCCCCTACGGACATGGAACCGGGTCAGAGCCACCGTTGAATGACCAGTTCACCCAGTACACAATGTCAGCAACGTCAACCTGGCCGGTGTCATCCATATCGCACTCGGGGTAAAAACCGGGTGGCTCTTCACAGCCAGGCCCCTGAGGATTGCCGTTAAAGGACCAGTTTACCCACCCGACGACATCGGACACATCGACCTGACCATTGTGATCGAAGTCGCCGCGATTGAGACAGCAACCGTCCCCATCACAGGCGTCACCGATATTGTCACCGTCGCTATCCATCTGATCGTCGTTCGGCACGTCAACACAGTTGTCGCACACGTTACCGTGCAGGTCGCCATCGTTGTTCGCCTGATCATCGTTGACATCACCGGGGCAATTGTCGCAAACATCTCCATGCAGGTCGCCGTCGAAGTTTGTCTGATCCACGTTGGGTATAGCGGGACAGTTATCACACAGGTCACCGAAGGTGTCAGTGTCGGTATCCTGCTGCTGCGTATTAGGCGTGGTCGGGCAATTATCACACACATCGCCCACCTGATCCCCGTCGCCATCGGCCTGATCGGTGTTGGGCTGAGCGGGGCAGTTGTCGCAGACGTCGCCGACATTGTCAAAATCGGTGTCCGCCTGCGCGGGATCCGGCACGTTGGGGCAGTTATCGCACACATCACCCACCTGATCGACATCGACATCAGATTGGTCGGTGTTGGGCTGAGCGGGGCAATTGTCACACATGTCACCGACCAGATCGCCGTCAGAATCAGCCTGCGCCGGGTTGGGCAACGAGGGGCAGTTGTCGCAGAGATCGCCGACACCGTCATAATCGCCGTCAAGCTGGCTCGGATTATACGTGTTCGGGCAATTGTCGGAGGCATCGGGCACACCGTCTCCATCAGCATCGGCGGAGGGCAGGGCCGCAATGGCTGCAATGACGTCTGGTAGAGGACCGATATTCTGACTGACCGGATAGGTCCCGGCCTGCTGCGCCACGCCGGTCGAGGCCAGGATAGTCCGCGCCTGAGCCGGAGTGAGATTTCCGCCCCCTGACTGGTTCTGGTAAACGGCTTCGAGTATCAGAACCGCCGAGGTCACGATAGGCGAGGCACTGGAGGTGCCGCCGAAGGTGTTGGTGTACCATTCATTGACATTTCCGGGGTTGTAGAGGTCGCCGTAGCCGGTGGTGACGACCGCTTCGCCCCAGCCCTGCAGATCCAGCCGTGAGCCCCAGTTGGAAAACCAGAGCCGTGAACGGGCGACATCGGAACCGCCAAAGGCGGACGGGGCCGCGCCTGCGCCGACAATGATCGCGCCGGAATTGTTAGCTGGTGTGAAAGGCGCGTGACCAATGTTATATGCGGCAGCATCGAGATCCTCACGGCCGTTGCCGGCCGCTTCCACGACATGAATGCCATTGCCGATAGCGGTTAGGACCGTGCTGTACCATGACGCCCACCACTCGATCGGAACCAGTCCGTCCTGCGTACCGGGGGGACTGCCGGTGTAATTCGGTCCGGCCATCTGCTGTTCGAGCAGGAAAACATCACCAGCGCCTAAAATCGTCATCATATTTGTCATCGCCAGGCCGATCTGCCACGCGCCGTTTAAGTAGGTGGGGGCGACCGTGGAGCCGGAGCCGAATGCCGCCCCGATAGTGCCCCAGCCGTTGGCGTTGCTCATTATCTCGCCGAGAACGGCCGTGCCATGATTGTCATCGGTGTACGGATCACTGGCAGTATAGCCGGAGGGCAGAAGGTAGGCCGGGCCGCCCAGGTCGATGTGGAAGAGATTCCAGGAATACTCGAAATCGCAGAACGTCGGACCCCAGCCGGTTCCTCCGGGGACGCCCCATGCCATCTGTGCCCCGATGCCGATAGGGGAGGGCATCAGGTAGCCCTGAGCTGACACATAATCGGGCGGAAGCGGCGCGGGCATTGGCAGCGGCATGGCCAGCGCGATTTCGACCTCCGGCAGCGAATTCAGTTCGTCGAGCCACTCCTCGGTGTTTACT
>DAOWIC010000016.1 GCA_030641085.1 Calditrichota bacterium | reverse complement strand
ACTGCCGACACAGACGCGTGCGAGCCAATCCGTCCGCTCCGGACGGTCGGTCGGGCAAAGGCCAAAACCACCATCAGAATTATCAGCGTTCTGATTATCAATAGCAGCAACTGGCGGATCTTCAGCCGCCTGACCTGCCGTCGCTGCATCGCCTTCAGATGTTTGAGCGACGAGAACTCGACAACTTTCACCTTCCTCTTGGAGAAAAGGTGAATCAGCAGCGGAATCAGCGCCGCGACGGCGGCGAAGAGAACGGTTGTATTGAGGAAACTAAACATCTCTGTTCACTACGTAAGGGTCCCGACGTGGCGGTCTGTAACTCCCCCTATTTGAGGAATTGGCGTGCCTCGCGCTGGTGGTAGTCCGCCGATGCCTGGTTGAGCACCGCCGAAAAACACTCACGCGCCTGAGCCTCATGGCCGGCCGCGAGGTATGCTTTGCCCTGCCAGAGGTTGATCATGCCGAGGTAGAACGGTCGCGTCTCCAGAAAGAGCGCGGTTTCAAAATCCCTGACAGCCGCCTCTGGATCATCCAGCCCGAACTGAGCGATACCGAGCCACATGTAAAGCGAGGGCGAGGAACTGTGAACCTGCAAGGTCTGTTGAAAACCGCTCATCGCCTCGCGGTAATAGCGCTCGGCCAGTTCGCGCTTATTCTTGTCGTCGGAAGTCTTGTATATGTTGGCCAGCACCACTCTCGTTTCGCCCTGGGCCATGGCGCCCTTTTCGCCGCTGAGATTGTCCGTCAGAATTTGTGCCGCCGTGGCGGTGTCGTCTTGACACATGTGATAAAGGGCGATGTTGAAGTCTATCACCTGGCTGGCTGTGTCGAGTGACTTAGCGTGCGCAAGATTCGTGTACGCTTCGGCGTAATAACCGTTCATCATCAGGTAGGTTCCCAGCGCCATCCACTCCATGGCGGCGGTGCTGTCTATCGCCAGCATTGTTCGCTCGATATCGGTTGCCCGGTAATAATCGCCCGTGAAGAAGTAGGCTCGTTTAACCAGCCCCAGGGCGCGCAACGAGTCAGGTCGGGTGGCGGCATTATCAAGAAAGGCGCGGCTGTATTTCAGAAAGAGGTTATAGTTGAGGGTTTGCTCGGCGATGTTGGCGTACCGGGCGTACATCTCCGGCTCGATCGTGATAGTATCAACGTAGTTCTTCCACAATCCGTCCAGTTCCTCGATACTCATAGAATAAACCTGCTCGATTTTTTCCGACAGGTTGAGATCATCGGCCGCCTCGTACAGTTTGAGAAACTGCCCCAGACTGTACTGGTCAATCATGAAGCGGACAAATGTCGCCGAGGACCGATCAGCGGTGTGTGGATCGAGCGTCATGTAGGCGTAGGTGTCGAGCATATCGCTCAAATGCGGGGCGCGTCCCGCGGCCAGAATATCCTTCATGTCGGGCGCGGTAAAGCCGAAGTAATTCGCAAAACCCTCGCTCAGCAGCGGCGGCGAGTAGCCGAAATTACGCATGACGGCGACATGGTTGACTATATACTGGTCGGTGGTGTTCAGGTCATGGCTGTACAGGGAAAAAGCGGTGTTACGGGTCGGGTCGACCGCGATTCCGAAGCGCTCGTCCCAGATGACCGAATAAAGCGGGCAGGGGCAGATATAGACCTGGATCTTGCCGGGCAGACTGAAGTGACCGAAATCCAGGAACCGTCGGTAGAAACTCTCCAGCAAGTCCTTGATCGAATCCCAGTAGAAGTCGCCCAGCGAGAGCGGCACGAAGTGAATATCCATATAACCGGCTGGCGTGAAGTCAAACGTGCCCCGTGAACGATGATCGTAGCCGCAGAAAGACGTATCGACATCGACGCGCTTGAGCGGCGTGAGGACGACCGAGTATTCGGCGTCCGCTTTGCCCTTGATATTGTCCATTCGCGCCGGAAGTTCGTATTCGACGACAAAGCTGCGGGCATAGTTGTTGGTGAGAGGTCCGAGGGTCAACAGGTGCAGGCTGAACTCGGCGCGCAGCGAGTCGACCCCGGTCAGGTCAACCTCGATTGATACCGGACCGACAAAACCGCTGGCGACAACGCCCTTAACCAGCGTCAACGAGTCGCTGACCAGCAGGACGTTTTGGTTGTCCTGAAGGTCGCGCTGGTAGATGTCGAGCCGGCAGTCGATGCCGTCAGCGGCGGCGGCCGATGAGGCCACAAGCAGCCATGCTGCCAACAGTAGAAATCGCAATTTATCCATCGGTGCCTATTATACCTCACAACATGGGAAAAGATTGACGTTGTTATCGCGGCCGCTAATTCTCTTCCAGGATCAGTCGGCCATCTTTCAAGATCGGCAACACCGGGATCGAATCGACCTCCGAAGCGAGCGTTACATCGGAGGCAAAACCGATCGAGGTCAGGTATTTGCCATGCTCGCCCTGCTCACTCGTTTTTCTGATTTCGTTACGGCTGTCCCGATAGAGCAACAGGGCCAGCGAGGCGGCGTCGTTTAGCGTAAGCTCCTTT
>DAOWIC010000332.1 GCA_030641085.1 Calditrichota bacterium | reverse complement strand
CTCTATTTCAATTCCGTATCGCCGCAGCACATGCAGGTCGTATTTGATGTTCTGCCCCGCCTTCTGGACCTTGCCGTTTTCAAGCAGCCTCTTTATTTCCGCCAGGGCTTTGTCGAACGGAAGGTTGGTCTCTCCCTCGCCGGAATGCGCCAGCGGGATATAATAGCCGACGCCGGCCATGTCCGACAGCGATAAACCCACCAGTTCCGCCTGTAATGGATTGATCGACGTCGTCTCGGTATCGACCGCAATCTCCTTCAGTGCCGCCAGCCTTTCGAGCAGCTTTTTCAGTGCCTGCATGCTGTCGATCAGGGTGTAATCCGCTTTCGCCGGTGTCGTTGTTTCCTCAGGGATATCGGCTGTCTCTCCGGCCGGAATCAGTTGCTTGACCAGGCGAGTGAATTCCAGTTCAAGAAAGAGTTTTTTGGAGGCCTCGTAATCGATCTCTCTTTTCTTGAGGCCATCGATATCGATATCAAGGGGTACATCGGTTTTGATTGTCACCAGCGTTTGTGACAATTGCGCCAGGGCAACGTTGGCACGAATTTTCTCTCGCGTTCCCTTCGCCTTTATCAGCTCATGATTTTTGAGAACCTTGTCCAGACCGCCGAACTGGTCAAGCAATGAATCGGCCGTCTTGGGACCCACGCCCGGTACACCGGGCACGTTGTCCGAACTGTCACCCATCAGGGCCAGCTTGTCGATCACGTGCTCCGGGTAGACGCCGAACTTCTGGCGTACTTCTTCCCGCCCGAACTTTTCGGGACCGTTGCCCGATGCCTTGGGGTTGTAGACACCGACATTGTCGGTTACGAGTTGAAAAAAGTCCTTGTCGCCGGTGACACACCAGACTCGCAGGCCCTTCTTTTCGGCGCGCTTAGCAATGGTGCCGATTATATCATCCGCTTCATAGCCCTCCATCTCAAAGCAGGGCAGGTTGAGCGCATCGACCGCCTGTCGAATTCGCGGGATCTGATCGGCCAGTTCCTGCGGCATCTTGGCCCGTGTCGATTTATATTCATCGTACAACTCGTGACGAAAAGTCGGCGCCTTGGTGTCGAAGACCACCGCCATGTAGTCCGGCTTCTCATCGTTAATGATTTTCAAAAGCGAATTGACAAATCCGTAAGTGGCCGAGGTATCCTCGCCCTTGGAATTGATCAGCGGATTGCGGATAAACGCGAAATAAGCCCGATAGAACAACGCCGAGCCATCTATAAGGTAAATGCTCTTTTTCTCTTTGGTCATCTATAAAGTCCTCTTCGGAGAATATACTCCCTGACAGGTTGTCCGACCATGCGATCAAGCTCCCGAACGGCCTCGCCGCTCTTGACGGCCTCTCTGACGCCTGTCGAGGATACATCCACCAGCCGGGTCGGGACAAACTCGACTGTGCCGATCACATTGTTATCCCGTGCCGATTCAACGTAATCCGGTCGACTTCCGGCAATCACATTTACCTCTTTGAATATCTCCTCCGGTCGGTGCCAGCTTTTGATCTGCTCGAAATTATCCGCGCCGATAATGAAATGAAACGCCACTTCCGGATACTCTTTCTTAAGTGCGCGCACCGTGTCCAGCGTATACCCGGAGAGCCTTCGCTCATGTTCAATACGACTGATAAAGAAGAAATCGTGGTCGACTACGGCCAGTTCAAGCATGGCGACCCGATCCTCGAACGAGGCGAACGCCTGTTCCTTTTTTACGGGATGGCTGCAGGTTGGGATGAAAACGATGCCACTGAGTTTTTTGATCCGGCGGATTTCGGCCGCGAGAGTAAGGTGGCCCAGATGTACCGGGTCAAACGCCCCTCCCAAGACACCCCACTGTTCTCCTCTGGCGGGAGTCAGCATATCCCCCCTATGAGCCGCTGGAATTCGTGCCGGTTATCTCTTTCAGGTATTTGTTTACGTCGGCGGCTCTATCGCTGTCCGGGTAAAGTGTGAGAAACGTCTCGAATTTTTCTTTGGCTGCCTCGCGGTCGCCTTCCTTGAGAGCCTTCTCGCCTTCTTTAAAAGCCGATTCCACTGCGCGTTCGGCTGCTTTTTCCGCCAGCTCGTGCTCGGGGAAAACCGCTTTGAAGGACTCGAACTCTTGCCGGGACTTGTCGTATTGTTTCATCAGGAAATTCATCTCGGCGCACTGAAAGACGGCCAGCGCTCCATATTCGGTGTCAGTATAGTCGTCAACAACCTTCTGGAAATACATCTCGGCCGAACCGGCCGCTCCCAGGCGGCTGTATACAATGCCGCTCTCGTAGTACTTTCGCGCCATTCGTGATCGGGCCACGAGCAGCATCTGTTGCGCCTGCGGATAAAGATCCGATTCGGGGTAATCGATCAGGTAGTCTTCAAACTGCTTGATGGCGATCTCGAGATCGCTCTGGTCAAGCCCGTAATGGTTCGGCGTTCCCTCAAAAAAGCAGGCCGCCTTCATAAAAATGGCGCTTTCGAAATAGGCCGATGACGGGTAATTAATGACCAGCCGGTTGAACTCCACCTGGGCCAGTTCATACTCTTCATTACCGTAATAAGAGAGCGCCAGGTAATACTGAGCGGTATCGACAATCCGTTCGCCGGGATAGTTGTAGACAATCGTCTGGAAGGTCTCTATGGCCTTGATGAACTTGTTGTTGTCATGCTGTTCTTTGCCTATCTCGAACAGCTCGCCCGCCGACAGATGGGCCAGCGACTGCTTGCCGCCACAGCCAACGATTGCAGCCACCATCAGTACCAATCCAGCCCACAGCAGGGTAGTTTCAAAGCGGTATTTCAAACCTGATATTTCTCCTTGAGCATCTTGTAGTTTTCCATCACCTTGTTGAGATACTTCTTGGGCAATGGTTTATTCTCACGAATCATTCCCCTCAGCCTGGTTTCGCCGAAGTTGTATGCTACCAACGCTTTCTT
>DAOWIC010000309.1 GCA_030641085.1 Calditrichota bacterium | reverse complement strand
TTTACTTTGCCCATGTAAAAGACCAGGCAGAATATGAAAATCGCGAAGACGGCCAGGATCTCTTTAATCTTAGTACTCATAGTCACCTACTCCCCGCCGCCGATGTGCGAACGTTCAATACCGAGAATGATTCGAAGCGAAGTCGAGACGATACCAAGACCGATACCGATCATGATTGCTCTCTGTCCGGCCGCCTGCGGGAAATTCATCGTCCACGAGGCCAGGTCGCCGAGGCGATAACCAACCGGCATGAATCCGGAGATGACCTCGCCCACCGGCACGCGCCCGAGCATCACGAAAAACGCGGCTACCAGAAGCAGCGTTGCTTCAAAATTGCGCGCCCGGAAAGCGCGGTATGACGCCGAGGCGACGTAGAAAGCCAGAATCGAGAACATCGTCGCCGAAAGCGGTATATAAATGTAGTTGTAAAGCCAGTCAAACGGGGTGCCCGGAACGCGGAACTCTTCACCGCCGGTGAAGCCGATACCGAGCACGACCACAAACGAGAGGATTACGACGACTGCGTAACCCCAGTCGTCTTTCTTATCCATAACCTTCTTGAAGGAGACCTTCATCAGGTTCAGACCGCCCAGGACAATAGCGCATGCCTGGACGATGGAGAACCAGTCCGCAAACCAGTTGCTCATTTCGCTGAACGGATAATGCGGCACAAAATACTGCACCACAAAGCCGAAACCAACGATACCTGTTATCAATAGTGGAATTTCTCTACGCATAATATCACTGCACCGCGAACAGCTTGGAGAACTGCCAGATGTTAAAGGTTTCCAACAACATGCCCAGTATGAGCGCGACCAGTATTACGGCCTTGCCCATATCCTGACCCTTGAGCGAGCCAAGCTCCTTGGGAGCTTTCGAAAGATAAGCCGACGCCGCGAACAGTTCCTCGCCGATCAAGGTGTAATCGCAGGCAGCCACAAAGAACGGCAACTGTGACGGCATCGCCGTGCCCGCGATCTGAATCGCGCCGATGGAGTTACCGGTCTCGGCCAGAATCAGCGACTCGGCATAGAAGGTGCCCATGTAAAAGATCGTCGCCGGCTCTTCACGAACCACCATGCCGTCGATAGCGGCGGCATAACCGAACTGGTCATCGGTGAGATAGTGAACCTGTTCGTTGCTGTAGGAGTCGGGGCGTCCGACCTTGGAATAAGCCTCCTTGACCATCTCGCGCGCCGTCACCATAACCATCGAGCGACATACCGGAACATCGAGATAGGTCTCATATTCGGCGGCCAGTTCCGCCACTCGGCCCAGGATACTCATGGCCGCGATCGTCTGGACATTGTCCATATCTGACAGTCCGGGGACGTAGTAAATCTTTTTGCCCATCTCGGTGGCGCGCCCCACCGCTTCATCAACCGCTTCCATACCAGCAATTTTGCGAATAAACAGTTTTTTGCCCGATTTGGCCTGATTGATAAAGTAAATAATGAAGAAACCGAGCAAGAGAATGCCGATAAACGGGCTGAGACGCGAGGAATTAAACCACTGAGCAGAGGACTTAATAGGATCGGATAGACCCGACTCCGCCAGCTCTTTCCAGATCACTGTATTGTTCTCAAGGTAGTTATTGACGGCCACGACCTTATAGAGGTATTCGATGCCGTCTTTGGTGTTACCGTCCGAATACTCGGTGGCACCCGGGGTGGCGTCGCCAACCTCGACAAATTCGCCAGGTTGGCCGCCGACTATTTCCGCCCTCATGACCATGTATTCCTGGACCTTGCCTTCCACCCTGTCATCGGGTGACATGTCCCAGGTAATGACGATAGACCCACCGGCATCATTCAGTCTGTCTGCGACCCGAATATTGGTCGGCGGCAACGGTACTCGCTCGGCCAGGACACTATCCGGCACGGCGGAGGTTGTATCAACAACCACCGGCTCATCCTGGGCGAAACTTATCGAAACGCCAATCAGGAGGATAATCAATGTCAACAGGAAACCGGGAGTACACAGTGAGGGGGAACGAAAACTGCGGAGACGATTTCTCAAGACCTTACCCTTCAACTTCGAGATGTCTTTCTGCGGCTATCGAGTAAACGAATGCCGACAACAAAACGTCCAATTCCCAACGTACTTAAACTCTCAAATGCGCAGGAGTTAACAGCATATGCAAAAGTCAATAAGCGCCAATCTACACGGGCGGGTATGACAAGTCAAGCGAAAAAACAAACACGCATCCTTATTTCGTTTTGATACAACACGTTATGCGCCGCATGCGATGACAGTCCGATGAGTCCACGGCAATTGAATCGGATACATCAGTCATTATTCGGATCCGGCGCTCAGGCAATGGCTTTGGCCGACCCCCCCCGGCGGCAAAATCGTTCTTTACAACCGGTCGGGATTGTATTATAATGGCGATCTTGGCGTAAAAACGCCTCGGATGATTACGGTATCCCTATGCCTGGCGTAGAGATAACCGGCACTGATTGAAGACTAGTTAACTTTAGAAACAGGTTCTATTAATGGCTAAGTTTGATAACCCTGAAGATATTAAGGTGATCGTGGCGACCGACTGTGGTTCTACCACTACTAAGGCAATTCTTATTGAGTTTGTCAACGGTGAATATCGACTGATGACCCGCGGTGAAGCTCCCACGACCGTCGAGGCCCCCTTCGAGGATGTTACGATGGGTGTGCTGAACGCAGTTGCCGAAGTTGAAGAACTATCCGGCCGCAAGATACTGGACGACAACGGCAGGATCATCTCGCCAGCCAAGGATAAGGTTGGCACGGACATCTACATTTCGACTTCGTCGGCGGGCGGCGGCCTTCAGATGATGGTGGCCGGCGTGGTGCGTTCGATGACGGCGGAATCGGCCGAGCGAGCCGCCCTGGGAGCGGGCGCGATCGTGATGGACGTGATCGCCTCCAACGACAAGCGCCTCCCCCACCAGCAGATTGAACGCATCCGGCACCTCCGCCCGGATATGATCCTTCTTTCCGGCGGCATCGATGGCGGTACAACGACTCACGTAGTGGAAATCGCCGAGTTAATCTCCGCCGCCGACCCCCGTCCGCGGCTCGGTTCCAGCTACAAACTGCCGGTCATTTATGCCGGTAACACCCAGGCCACCAAGCCGGTCGACGACACCCTGGGGCAAAAGGTCGACCTGAAGACGGTCCCGAATCTGCGCCCGGTCCTCGAACGCGAGAACCTCGGCCCGGCCCGTGAAGAGATTCACGAGCTTTTCATGGAGCACGTCATGGCTCAGGCCCCGGGATACAAAAAGCTCATGTCGTGGGCCGATACTCCCATTATGCCGACGCCCGGCGCGGTGGGACTAATCATCCAATCGATTGCTGAACAGTATGGTATCGAAGCGGTCGGTGTCGATATCGGTGGCGCCACGACCGACGTCTTCAGTGTCTTCCGCCCCGACACCAAGACACCCGTCTTCAACCGCACCGTTTCGGCCAACCTCGGTATGTCCTATTCCATTTCCAATGTTTTTGCCGAGGCCACGTTGCCGATGGTAATGCGCTGGGCACCGTTCGTGATGGACGAACGCGACCTGCGCAACCGCATCAAAAACAAAATGATCCGTCCGACTACCATTCCGCAAGCGATGGAAGAACTGATGTTCGAGCAGGCGGTAGCCAAAGAGGCGCTCCGCCTTGCCTTTATACAGCACAAGAACTTTGCCACGGTGCTCAAGGGCGTCCAGCAGCAGCGGACCATCGCCGACGCCTTTGATCAGTCGTCCTCCGGCGCAACCATCGTCAACATGATGTCGCTTGATATGCTCATCGGTTCCGGTGGCGTGCTCTCTCACGCGCCGCGCCGCCAGCAGGCGGCCCTGATGTTGATCGATGGCTTCATGCCGGAAGGTATCACTCGCCTCGCGGTTGACTCCATCTTCCTGATGCCCCAACTGGGCGGGCTGACCGGAGTCCAGCCGAAGGCTGCCACGGAAGTGTTCGAAAAGGACTGCCTGATTCACCTCGGCACCTGCGTTGCTCCGTCCGGTACATTCAAAAAACCGGGTCCGATCATGAAGTACACCATTGAGCTTCCCACCGGCACCGTCACCGGCACCCTCAACGATCTCGAGATGAAGCGATTCGAACTGGGCGTCCAAGAGGACGGCCTCCCGCGGACCGCGCGCGCGATCTTCGAGCCGGAGAAAAACTTCGACGTGGGCGCCGGTAAAGGCAATAAGGTTGAAAAGGAAGTCCACGGCGGCGTCGTGGGAATCCTCCTCGACGGTCGCGGCCGTCCGTTCGATCTGTCCAAACTCAGTGAGGCCGACCGCGTCAAGCACCTCAAAACCTGGATGACCGAACTGAATATATATCCGAAAGACAGACTTTAGTTGGGACCTGTAAGATGAAAAGCGTTCTCGCAATCCTACTGATCGTCCTTGGCCTGTTTGCGCCTGTTCTGGCCGGGACCTATGAGAGCCTCAACGGC
>DAOWIC010000068.1 GCA_030641085.1 Calditrichota bacterium | reverse complement strand
TGATACTTATGCCGACGAAAGGGACAAGGCCTTCTTCGTGATCAACGCTGATTTTGTCACGCTCGACGACGGTACCGGGATTGTTCATATTGCTCCCGGCTTCGGCGCCGACGACTACGTGGTAGGCAAGCAGTACGGCCTGCCGGTTTTCCAGGCGATTGAGCCGAACGGCATCTTCAAGGATTTCGCCAAGCCCTACAACGGCATGTTTATTAAGGACGCCGATCCGATTATCATCAAAGACCTTAAGATCGAGCGCAAGCTCTTCAAGAAAGAGACCTACCAGCACAACTACCCGTTCTGCTGGCGTTGTGACTCGCCGTTGATCTATATCGCGCGCCAGTCCTGGTATTTGAGGACGACCCAGTTCAAAGAGCAGTTGATCAAAAACAACAACGAGATCAACTGGCACCCGGATGAGATCCGCTCCGGCCGCATGCTTGACTGGCTGGAAAACAATGTCGACTGGGCGCTTTCGCGCGAACGGTTCTGGGGTACGCCGATCCCGATCTGGATCTGCGACGATGAAAAATGCGGCAAACGTCGCGCGGTCGGCTCAATCGAGCAGTTGCGCGCCGAGGCGGTCGAACTCCCCGACGAACTCGATCTGCACAAGCCGATGATGGACGAGGTGAAGCTGACATGCGAATGCGGCTCTACCATGACCCGGATTCCGGAAGTAGTCGATGTCTGGTTCGACTCGGGCGCGATGCCCTACGCCCAGTGGCACTACCCGTTTGAGAATAAAGAAGAGTTCGAGCGGAAATACCCGGCCGATTTTATCAGCGAGGGAGTCGATCAGACTCGCGGCTGGTTCTATTCGTTGATCGCGATCTCAACACTCCTTTTTGACAAGCCTCCGTTCAAGAACGTAGTCGTGCTCGAGTTCATTCTTGACAAAGAAGGCAAAAAGATGTCCAAGCATAAGGGGAATGTCGTTGAGCCGTTTGCCACGGTGGACAAATACGGCGCCGACCCGGTCCGGTGGTATCTGGTCTCGACCTCCAACCTCTGGCTCCCGACCAAGTTCGATCTTGAAGGGCTGGCGGAAGTGGTGCGCAAATATTTCGACACCCTGCGCAATACGTACTCTTTCTTCGCCCTCTACGCTAATATCGACAAAATCTCCGAGCGCGCCGATGAAGCCGGCATGACAGTGGAGGCGCTCCTCGAATCGAAAGCGGGCAAGGAAGATCGTTTCGATCGCTGGATTGTATCGAGGTACAACAGCCTCGTCAAAGAGGTAACCAACTCGCTGGACAATTACGAGATAACCAAGCCGGTTCGTTCGATTCAGACATTTGTCATCGACAATCTGTCCAACTGGTACGTGCGCAACAACCGTCGCCGTTTCTGGGCCAAAGAGGATAATCCCTCGAAGATGCGCGCCTATCTTACGCTCTATCGCATCCTGGTCGGCATCTGCCGCCTGACTGCGCCGGTCAGCCCGTTTATCGCCGAACTGATCTGGACCGAACTTACCGGTCCGAACCGGGAGAAAAGAGGGCTGCCGCTTTCGGTACACATGACCGAATTCCCCGTCGCCGACGAGAGCCTCATCGACCAGCAACTTGAGGAAACCATGGATCAGGCGGCGAAGATTGTCTCGCTCGGTCGCGCCGCGCGTTCGCGCAAGAATCTCAAAGTGCGCCAACCGCTTTCGCGCCTCATGGTGGACCTGCCCGAGGGTGGCTCGATGGAACGGCTGAGCGACATGCTCGACATCGTCAAAGACGAGCTCAATGTCAAAGAGGTCACGGCAGCCGATGATGTCGATCGTTATGTTGTTTACTCCGCCAAACTTAACTTCAAAACCGCCGGACCGAAGCTGGGCGCCAATGTCAAGCAGGCGGCTGGATTCATTGCCGGGCTGGATTCTGAGGCGGTAAAGAAATTCGCCCAAACTAAACAACTTGAGTGCGAATTCAACTCCACCCGCGTATTGCTAACAGACGAAGAAATTGATATCGCCCGGACTGAGTCCGAGGGCTTCGCAGTCGAGAGCGAGAGTTACATGACGATCGTGCTTGATACTTCGCTGACCAAGGAACTGCTTGACGAGGGTTTTTCGCGCGAGCTGGTCAACAAAATCCAGAATATGCGCAAGAGTTCCGGGTTTGAAGTGACGGATCATATTGTGGTCGAGGTAAGCTCTACCGAACAGGTCAGGTCGGCCGCGACCAGATTCGAGGAGTTTATCAAAAGGGAAACCCTTGCCGAGCATTTGACGTTTATCGATATAGGTTCACATACAAGCGGCACCGATTGGAACATCAACGGTGAGAAGACAGTAATCTCGGTGCGGAAAGTATAACTCGCAGATTCGGAGCTACCATGAGAAAGACCGATTTGGAACGTTTTCGGAAGTTGCTCCTTGAAAAGCGCAGGGTTCTTCTGGAAGAGATCAAGACCATGATGAAATCACAGGTGGGAACGACCATCAAGGAATCGACCGGTGATCTTTCCTCCTATTCGTTTCACATGGCCGACCAGGGGACCGACGCGATGGAACGCGAAATGGCGTTTATGCTTACTTCCAAATCCGGGCGCCTGATCTATCACATCGACCAAGCCCTGGCTCGAATAGAGAAGGGCGACTATGGCAAGTGCTTTGCTTGCGGCAAACAGATAAGCCGTCCCCGGCTGACAGCGGTTCCGCACGCCAGGTTGTGCATTGAATGTAAATCGGCCGAAGAGGATAAAAAGTCTGGCTGAGAAGTTAAAAAGCCTGCTCTGGCCTGCGATCGTTATGCTCGTCATTATCGTCGCCGACCAGGCGACCAAATGGTGGGCGTTAAACCAGCTCAGTCCCGGTGAATCGGTCGAGTTACTCGGCCGATTCTTCATGTTTACCCTCGTCTTTAACGAAGGTGGGGCGATGGGCACTAATCTCGGCTCTTCCACCTATTACATGATATCCTCAGCCCTGATTCTGCTGTTCGTTTTCTATTACATGTATGCCAACCGCGCCAGTAAACGAGTTTCCATACCGCTGGGCTTTGTCGCCGGCGGCGCAATAGGCAATATTATCGACCGCATCCGGCTCGGCAGTGTGGTTGATTTTATTGATGTTGACTTTTTTAATATAAATTTTTTCGGGTTTAGCCTGGAGCGATGGTGGACCTTCAATCTCGCCGACGCCGCCATCAGTTGCGCTATCGTCGCCCTGCTGATCGGAGCCTTTTTGGTCAAGCAGCACCAACTTCCCCCCGGAGAATAAGAACCGGACGCTTATCGAGCAAGCGTCGTAAGATTAAACCATCTCTTGACGTGAACCGTTATTTTCGCCTGAGCACAAAGCGAATGCGTTCACACCCGGCACGGGTCTATCCACTGTCGCCTGTGCGCGCGAGTGCTGTTCTCATATGAATAGACGTTCATCTTCTCCGGCATACAACTCACACCGTATGTTTGATAACGCACGCACGGTAATGCGCAGGATTGCGTATCCCGGGAGAATAACGGATTATACACTCCGTAACGAATGTTCGTTGTGTATAACGCAGGAACGTGATGTGTGAGTTATCCACAGAATGTGACCCGTTAACTGTATGAAATCAACGCAGTTTATCCTTCGGACATTATTAAATGGCGGGGACATGTTGAACGTGGGCCGCGGCAGGCCATTTTTGTCTCGCTATAAGGCACTATAAAACAAGCGTTTCAAAAATAGCACTATAATAACACCTCGTCCGCTTGACGACCGGACGCGATGGTTCTATCTATGGTAATGTTCACCAGCAACTCCCCCTAATCTTAGTAATTGGTCATGCGGGCGTTGTTGTTTCTGCGTGAAACAGTGAGCGCGGTAACACCCGGACCGTGGGGAGCCTTATTGCTGTTGATAAATATGTGGATAAGGTGTGGAGTAATTCCACGCTGTCTCCGTAAGATTTTAAAGGGTAAACGATACCAGATATGAATCTATTAGCTGACACAGAGGGGAGTTGTTAGTTGTGCAGGAAGGTATAGCGAACGCCTGGCACTGGAACGATTGCCTCAGCTACATGGCGCGTCGAGTCAAGGAACAGTCATTCAAAACCTGGCTCAAGCCGACTGTCGGCCCGCCGGGAGAGACCGGCGATTTTCTTATCTCGGTGCCGAACCAATTCGTGGCCGACTGGATTCAGGGACATTTCAGCGATCTTATTGATGAAGCCCTGAACGAGGTCGCCGGACGGAAGTTCGAAATCTGCTATGTAGTGGCCGAGCAAAACGATACCAGTGATCAAACCTCGTTGAATCTCTGTCAGCCGGTCTCGGCGGCGATGGATCTGCCGCGACGAGCGCTGGCCGAAGAGTTTCAGACCAATCTCAGCAGTAAGTATAATTTCGAATCACTTGTGGTGGGCGATTTTAATCAGTTCGCCTGCGCCGCGTCGGTAGCGGTTGCCGAAGCGCCCGGAATGACCCGGTATAACCCGCTCTATATCTACGGCGGTACGGGCTTGGGCAAAACGCATATAGTTCAAGCGATGGGACACCGGATTCTTGAGCTGTTTCCTACCAAACGAGTGATGTACGCCACCAGTGAGAAATTCACATCCGACTTCATCAGCTCGATTTCCAGCAGTTCCATCTCCGATTTCACGCGGGTTTATCGGGATGTGGATGTGCTGATTATCGACGATATCCAGTTCTTTACCGGCAAGGAGTCCACCCAGGAGCAGTTCTTCCATACCTTTAACACCCTGTACCATCAGGGAAAGCAGATCGTGCTTACCTCCGACCGGTCGCCGCGCGATATTAAGGGTCTGGAAGAGCGCCTTCTGTCACGGTTCCAGTCGGGCCTGGTCACAGACCTTCAGGCGCCTGACCTTGAGAACCGGACCGCAATTCTATATAAAAAGCTGGAATCGGACGGTACTCCCCTGCCGGACAACGTCGTGCGCTATATCGCCGACAAGGTTTCAACTAATATCCGCGAACTTGAGGGAGCGTTAATTAGGCTTCTGGCTTATGCCTCACTCAAAAGTGAGCCGGTGGACCTGGAGTTGACCAAGAATGTCCTTTCTGAGACCTTCTCCAGCCGCAAGAAAGAGGTCACTATCAAGGATATTCAACTGCAGGCATCGGAGCATTTCAGTATCGATCCACAGATGATGCAGGCAAAGAAAAAGACCTCCAACATCGCCCTGGCCCGTCAGGTAGCCATGTATTTATGCCGCTCCCTGACCGCAAATTCACTCAAAGCGATCGGCGACGCGTTTGGTGGCCGCGACCACTCAACGGTCATTCACGCCTGTGACCAGATTTCAAAACGAATGTCATCTGACCCCTCTTTTCGGGAGAAAATCGACCAAATATCAGCCTCGTTGCTCTATTGATAAGCTGTTATTATCGCTGTGGATAGAATATGGATAAGTTGGAATTGACTTTTTTTGTGGAAAAGGATATTGTATTGTTTACCGCCGGTTGATATAATCTGGATAAGTTTTCGGCGCTACTTGAGTGTTAAGATATTGCCACGTATAGTGTAGAATTAACCGAGAATAAACGCAAATAGGGTTATTAACAAACTAACAGCAGTTATTACTATTGTTTTATATATATACAGAGAGAGATATTAAGAAGAGGTTGTGGAAAATGATCCTCAGGAGTGCCAATAAATGAAATTCAGCCTGCCCAAATCAAGATTAGCGAACTATCTACAACATGTGCTGCAGGTCGTGCCGACCAAGTCAACACTGCCGGTTCTAACTAACATCCTGATCGAAGCTCTGGAAAACAAGATTAAGCTCTCAGCTACCGATCTTGATATATCCATAACCGCTTCCGTCGAAAGTACCGTGGCGAAAAAAGGATCGACCGCGCTGCCGGCCAGAATTCTGTTTGAGATTATTAAAGAACTACCCGAATCGGATATCAATTTTGAGGCTACCGCCCAACGCGTGGAGATCAAGATTCCGAACGGATCATACAAAATCGCCACGGTCTCTGCGGATGAATTCCCGAAATTGCCGGCGGTAAACACAAAAAAAGAGATCCGAATCTCCGCGGCCGACCTGGTCAGGATGATTCGCAAAACCTCGTTCGCCTGCTCCGATGACGAGACCCGTCCGGCGCTGAACGGCGTCCTCTGGCAGACAAAAGGCGACCGGATGCAGATGGTTGCCACTGATGGTCACCGGATGGCCAAGATGACGGTCGAGAATACGAAACTCAAGGGGTTGTATGACGATGTTATCGTTCCGCCGAAAATTCTCAACCTGATTCCGAAGCTGCTCACGGCGGAATCGGATGAGATTGGCATCATTTTCGGCGAGAATAATATCATCTTCAACTTGGGCGATATAGTTCTAACCTCGCGTCTGATCGAGGGCCCGTATCCGAATTTCGAACAGGTGATCCCGGCCAACAACGATAAGAGGATGACCGTATCGAAAGACGAGCTGGCGCGCGCCGTGCGGCGGGTGTCGATTCTATCCAACGCCTTAACGCATCAGGTGAAATTCAGCCTCAAGGAGGGCACCCTCACCCTGTCGACGACCAACGCCGATGTCGGCGGTGAAGGTAGAGAAGCGCTGGACTGCGATTATTCCGGTGATGTCGTGGAACTGGGTTACAACGCAACCTATATTACGGATATCCTTGGTCGCATCGACAGCGAGGAAGTTATCTTTGAGTTGTCAACTTCGGTGGCGGCCGGGCTGGTCTTTGGTACGAATGCACCAAAGGAAGATTACCTGTGTCTGGTTATGCCGCTGAGGCTGGCCGACTGATCAATTAACGAGCTAAATCGAAATGGCAGGTGAGCAGCTCATCTGCCATTTTTTTTCGGCGGCGCATGTTTATTAAATCAATAGAAATCACAAACTTTCGCAATCTCAATAGTGTCAGCGCAGAGCTTTCGCCAGCGATTAATATATTCTACGGCAATAACGGTTCCGGCAAGACCAACGTACTCGAGGCCATTTTTGTGCTCTGTCTCGGACGTTCGCATCGGGCGGCCACGGAGGCGGTGATGGTAAACCGCGACAGCGAATATTACCACATCGAGGGTGAGGTACAACTCGACGGCTCACCGCAGCAACTGGCCGTAGCCTATCAGCGGGGCGGCCGCAAGCAGGTCTCTCTGGACCGGGTGCCGATAAAACTCTCCGAGCTGTACGAAAACCTCTGCGCGGTATCGGCCGGGCCGGAGGATAGCGATATTATCGCCGGCTCGCCGTCGGTACGCCGAACTTTTGTCGATATTTATCTATCGCAGTTTTCGCGGACCTATTTAAGCGACCTTACCAATTACTACAAAGTTCTTTCGCAGAAAAACGCGGCGCTCAAAAGCGAGATAGACCCGGACCCGTTCAACCAGTTGCTGGTGGAGTACGGGGCGAGTATTATGGTCGCTCGGGCTAAGTTTCTTGCGTCGCTGGCCGCTCTGACGGTAGATTACTACCGTAAAATCTCCGGCGGTTGCGCAATAGGTATCGAGTACCGGCCGTCGGTGGCGGTGGAGCCGGGATCCGCAGTTGAGGAGGTACGCCGGCGGTTTACCGAAAAGCTGGCGAGCCGCGGTGAGCAGGAGCAGATATTGAAAGCATCGGTGGTGGGACCGCATCGCGATGAGGTTTATTTCGAGATAAACGAGCTTCCGGCCCGAACCCACGGTTCCCAGGGTGAGTGGCGAACGGCGGCGATCTCGCTTAAGCTGGCGGTTTACCACCTGCTGAAGAAGGAACGCGGCACGGAGCCGATTTTGCTCCTGGACGAAATCTTCGCCGAGCTTGACCAGCAGCGGGCGCAGGCGCTGATCGAGGCGTTCGAAGGGTTCGGTCAGGTCTGTTTGACTACCGCTCTCGATCCGCCGGATTCATTGCGGCAGGGCAGCCGGAGCTTCCGAATCGAAGATGGCGCCATAGTAGGGAGTGACTAGATGGCCGGACTTACACTAAAAAATATCTCCAAGGCATTTAACAAGCTCAAAGTGCTCGACAATGTCAGCCTTGATCTTGCCGACGGCGAGTTGCTGGTGCTGCTGGGATCGTCCGGCTGCGGCAAGTCGACCCTGTTGCGCCTGATTGCCGGGCTGGAGACGCTTGACGACGG
>DAOWIC010000037.1 GCA_030641085.1 Calditrichota bacterium | reverse complement strand
CGGCAAAGCACCTCAACCATTCCCTCATCATCCTTGCTACGCGTAGAGGTGATCTCATCCGGTGGATGAGTAAACAGATCGTTGATGCTCCTGCCCAGAGCATCATCATGCGACAGATTGAACACAGCCGCCGCTTTGCGATTGAAGACCCGGATTGTACCGTCGCTGCCGGCGGAGATGATGCACTCCGGCGAGTTTTCGATCATCGTGCTCAAGGATTGCTGCGATTGTGTGAGGGCCTGGTTGGCGCTCTCCAGTTTTTCGTTGTAGGCGCGCAGCTGCTGGTGATTGTCCCAGAGCGTTTTTGACATAGCGTTGAACGCGGTTGACAGCTTGGAAAGCTCCTCATCGCCGTCGGTTTCCACCAGGTAGTACAGTTCACCATCGGTTGTCTTTTCAAATCCGCGGGTCAATCTCGCCAGGGGCACTTTGAGACGGTTATACAGCATTGATACGATCAACAGCGAAACCAGAGTCGATGCCAGAAAGAGCACAAAAAGCGTGTAGGCCATGTGGTTTTTCTGAAACGTAATATATCGGTGGTCGAAGATGGCGACCAGCACGGCCGGTTGATCCTTCTCGATCAAAAACGGATAGTAATACGCCTGGTAGTGTGCCCCCCGAAGGTGCGGGATTAACAGTTCCTCGCCGGCGCCCATCTCGTAACTGATTACCCGGTTGTCGATCAGGTCGGAGATTTCTTCACGAGCACGCAGGTCAGCATCCAGTTGTGTGGAGTCGCACATCGTGTAAGCTCGGGAAATCGTCCCGTCGCCGGTCTGCAGATACAAATAACCCTGAATCAGGTTGTCGTTGCCCAATCCGGATTTCATTATGCGATCCAGTTCCGGTTCCGGCAAATGCTGGCCGTTGCCAACCGAGTTCGACCTGATGGCGCTCGCCATCCGCGAGGTAGCGTCGGAAAAGCGCTCCTTCAATTGCGGATAGTCGCCGTTGTGATGCTTCTGCTCGTACGGATAGAACAGCACTATTGTCAGAGTAGCAAACACGAAGATAATCTGGACGACAATCAGGTTGCCCAACCGAACGATAAGTCCGGGTCTAAAACGCTTGAGCGCCCCCGAAAGAAATGAATTTTCTCCAGCCATATTACCCATAATATCGGACGATTGACGGGATTATTGACCGGATCTGACTTGTTGGGGAAATTAAAAAAAATGGGAGTGGTGGAGGGGGGATGCCCGACTCTAACGTCAGGTGGCTGGAAGTCCAGCACGCACCACTCCCAAATTTATCTAAGGATTTTCCATTACTGCGTATGTAACAAGCAACGTATGTGCCAATACGTACACGTAGGTACAATTAACGAAAGCATTAGAACATAATACTTAACTCGTTAGAAGGCAAGACGAAAAAAGCGACAAAGGAGCAGAGCGCGAATTCTGCGAATACGCGCCAATCGAGAAAATCTCTGCCACTTTTGCAAACTGATGCACATCAAGAAGGTACTGTCCGGGGCAAAATCTGTCACCCGAAACAGCCGATTCTGCGCCGGCCAAAAAAAACCGCAGGAGTTGCTTCCTGCGGCCTGTCATAGTCGTAAGAGATGGTCTACTTCGTCCGCTCGGCGAATTTGTCGCCCAGTTCCTCCATATGCTTTTCGGCCGCCACCGCTGCGGTGGTACCATCGCCAACAGCGTTGGTAATCTGACGCACCAACTGTGCCCGCACATCGCCGCAGGCGTAAACGCCCTTGATGGAGGTCTCCATCTTTTCATCGGTTAGGATATATCCACCCTGGTCGGTCCGCATATTTTCGCGGGTGATCTTCGAATTGGGCCTGAATCCGAGGTACGGGAAGATCGCCCCCACTTCGAGGGTCGACTTCTCGCCGGTCTTGACGTTTTTCAGCGACAGGTCGGTCACCCGAGTGCCGTCACCGTTGATCGTTTCGACAACGGTATCCCAGATAAACTCGACCTTGTTATTCTCGAACGCCCGCTGACGGATTATCTTCTGCGCGCGCAGCTCATCGCGGCGATGGATAATATACACTTTCGAGGCAAACTTGGTCAGGAACATGCCCTCCTCTACGGCGGCGTCACCGCCTCCGACAACCGCGATTATCTGGTCCCTGAAAAAGGCGCCGTCACAGATGGCGCAGTAGGAAACACCCTTGCCGCTGTATTCCTCTTCCCCGGGCACGCCCAGATAGACCGGCGAGCCGCCGGTCGAGAGAATTGCCGCTCGACCCCGATACAGGTTGCCCGACTCACAGCGAGCGATTCGGTAGTCACCGTCGACATAGACCTCGGCCACTTCTTCCATCTTGATCTCCAGTCCGAACTTCTTGGCGTGATCGGCAAACTTCATCGCCAGCTCGGCTCCCTCGATATGTTCAAAGCCGGGGTAGTCTTCAACATCACCGGTCTTGGCAATCTGGCCGCCCGGAAGATATTTTTCCAGACAGATAGTCTTGCGATTGGCCCGGGCCGAATAAAGTCCGGCCGTAAGCCCGCCCGGTCCGGCACCGACAATTACCACATCATAATCTTTTACTTCCGCCATATTCTACCTCATATATGTTTTTAGTCCGTCTTCGAATGAAATCGGATTGACCCCGAGCATTTCCCGCATGCGAGTTATGTCGCCGGTGTTACTCATCTCCATCATCGTCAGTTGATCGCGCGTCAGTGGGGCCGGTTTCATCAATTTTTCCAGGACAAACGCCATTGGCCTCATCAACGCCAGCGGGATGAAAAAGTTCATCCTCTTCCTTCTCAACGTGGCTTTTATTATATCCAATATCCGAAGATATTCAAGTATTTCCGGACCGGCCAGATTGATTATCTTCCTCGACACCTGCCCCGCCTCCAGTACGGTGCTCATCGCACGGGTCAGGTCGTCGATAAAGATCGGCTGAAGCCGGTATCGACCGCTGCCTATAACCGGGGTGAACGGCAGCTTCTTGATCAGTCCGGTCAGCAGCGACACGAAACCGTCGCCCGGTCCGTAGATCACCGACGCTCGAAAGATGACGTAATCGATTCCGGATGCGATGATTGCCTGCTCAGCCCGGTGTTTTGTCCGGTGATATTTCGTGCGCGCGTAGGGGGAGGTACCCAGAGCCGAGAGATACAGGAGCTTTTTCACGCCGACCCGGCGACAGGCCTCAACTACATTGCGCGTCCCCTGCGCGACTGTCGATTCGAATGTTTGGGTGCGCGTTTCGGCTATCAGCCCGACCAGGTGAAAAACGGCCTGCTGCCCTTCAAAGGCGATCGCGAGGGAATGGGTATCTTCGACCGACCCCTGCCTGCTCTCGACCTTCGGGAGATCGAGAGGGACCGAGTGGTACAACGCGGTTACCTCGTGACCGTCGACCAGCAGTTGTCGTACCAGGTGCCGCCCAACAAACCCGGAGGCGCCGGTAACGGCGACTTTCACCAGTCAATCCCCTTCTGCGCCAGAACACCCTGTTGATAGGGATGCTTGATTTCGACCATTTCGGTCACCAAATCGGCTTTTTCCTTTAGTTCCTCGGTAGCATCCCGACCGGTAATCACCAGGTGCTGCCTTTCGGAGCGAGCCGCCAGAATTGACTCGACCTCCTCCGGGGTCACCAGACCGAGATTTGCGGCCACGTTCAACTCATCGAGAATCACCAGTGGATATTCGCCCGACTTGATCTTCTCAATAGCGAACTCGACCCCATTTTTAGCGGCCCGCCGATGTTCATCAAAGTCCTTGGCATCATCAACAATACCAACAAAACCCTCTCCCGCGGTGTACAATTCCACATTGGGTTCCAAGCGCTTGATTCCCTTCAATTCACCGTATTTCCAGCTACCCTTTACGAATTGAATCAGGCAGACTTTCCAGTCATAACCAACTGCCCGGACACACATTCCCAGCGCGGCGCTGGTTTTTCCCTTACCGTCGCCAGTATAGACGATTAACAGACCCTTCGCTCCGGCTTGCTTTTTGGCCATGCCGCTCTCATCCTCTCCTGTTTAGGAAGCCCTAATCTACTAAAGATTGCCTATAAAACACGCTATGTCAATCTCCTATAACAGTGAAAGTTAGCGCTCGTTCATTTTTTTCATTTGTGAAAAAAATAACCAAATTTATTTGACACTAAAGTCTATTTTGAGTATGTTCCTTTTTAGATGTAAATATCACTATTTATAGGTCTTTAGTT
>DAOWIC010000254.1 GCA_030641085.1 Calditrichota bacterium | reverse complement strand
CGAGATGAGTCGAGTTCGGCATGAATCGCCTGCCTCGGCTCAGGACCGGCTTTTATAGTATTGAAGGCAGGCGCGACCGTAATCAGTCAGATCGTAGTAGGTGTGATTGCGGTGCTTGATCCATTTATTGTCCACGATCCCTTTGCGGTACTGGACTATACGCGGTTCGACCCGTTTAATGCAGCCCGCCTCGCGCAGTTTGCTATGCCGCTCGAACGCCTCCTGTTTGTCAAGGCCAACCTTGCGCGCCACGACCAGCGAGTAGTCGATCCCATATGTCAGATGGTGAGCGAGGATCGCGAAGTCGGTTCGGTCAAGCTGGTGGTAAGTCTCGTCCGGCTCGAAACTCTCCTCGGTCTCAACGATGTCATTCCAATGAAGCGTGACCAGTCGTGCTGGATCGGCCTTGGCAAGGCTGGCGCAATCAGAGCGGTGAACCTTGAGCAGGTTGTTATGGCTGTAGTAACCGACAATTGCGTCGCCAATTGCCGGGGAGCAGCATTTGGCTCTAACGTAATCTTCTTTCAGTTTGTAACTATCGGACATTGTCAGATTCGTCGGCCGGGTCGCTAAAGGTTGCGACGCGCCAGATTTAGTTTGTTATCCCTTCTGCAATAATATACATTCGGGAAAACTTTCAAAAACAAAAAGACGAGCCATGCATACAACGATTATCGATTCTCCGGCCGGTATTATCGCCACTCTGGCGGCTGTAACTTCACTTTTCTTCTTTTTGGAAAAGAAAACCCAGTGGAAAGGGTTCAATTATTTTCCGCCGCTGATTTTTATCTACCTGATCCCGGTCGCACTCTCCAACAGCGGGTTTATACCGACTAAAACGCCGGTTTATGATTTTATGGGCGCTAATCTGCTGCCGATGTTTCTGACAATCATGCTGCTTGATGTCGATGTCATGGCAACTATCCGGGTGATGGGTAAGGGTATCTTCGTCATGCTCGCCGGCACCCTGGGGGTGGTGATTGGGGCGCCCATAAGTTTGCTGTTGGTCAAGCATGGTCTTGGCCCGGAGGCGTGGAAAGGTTTCGGAGTGCTGGCTGGAAGCTGGATTGGCGGGACGGGGAATATGGTGGCGGTGGGATATGCTCTGGAGCTTGACGAAAGCTCGCTGGAGTTCGGCTATGCTGTTATCGCCGACAACGCGGTTTACCTGATCTGGCTGCCGATTATGCTGGCCTCGAAAAACTTTGCCTCGAAATTCAACAAATTTACCGGCATATCCTCGTCGCGAGTGGCCGAGATGGAAAAGGCCGCGGCCGAACTGACTACCGACAAAGGCAATGTCGAGATGCGCCATTTCCTCTATTTGATCTTCTTCGGTTTTGCCGTGACGGCGCTCTCATCATGGCTGGCCGGGTTTATCACGCCCCTTCCGCCGGTCTTTTCATACAACACCTACAAAATTCTGCTGGTGACGATTTTCGGAATCGGGCTGTCGTTCACGCGGGCGAGTAAGATCCCCGGCTCTCACGCGCTGGCGATGGCGCTGGTCTATCTCTTTGTGGCTCGCATGGGAGCCAAGGCGGATCTGTCGAACCTGTCGGTTTCGGTCTTCTGGTTCCTGCTGGGGGCGTATATCTGGATCTTCATTCACGGCTTTTTCCTCGTGGGCGCGGCGCGCCTGTTCAAAGTGGACGTTCACACCGCTGCGATCGCGTCGGCGGCTAATATCGGCGGGGCAGCCTCGGCCCCGATTGTAGCGGCATACCATAAGAGCACGCTAGTGCCGGTTTCGATCCTGATGGCGCTGCTGGGTTACGCTGTGGGCAACCCGGCCGCAATCCTCGCCGCGACTTTGTGTAAGTGGGTGCAGTGACGATTAATCAATCCGAGCTACATTATCCACGCTACTCCTCGACATCGCCGCGCATCGGTACAAATCGCACTTGGTAGAGCGTCTCGCGCACGATTCCCTGGGGTGTGCGATGGAACTTGATCAGGTCCTGATGATGCAGCCCGCCGACCTCCAGCGGTATCACCAGCACCCCTTGCGGCGCGAGTTGGTCAAACAGTGCCTCGGGGACTCTCGGCGCGGCGGCGGTGACGATGATACCGTCAAAGGGCGCCGCCTCGGGCCATCCGGCTGAACCGTCACCGAACCGACATTCAATATCTCGATAACCGGTCTGTTGGAGGTTCCGTCGCGCCATCGTGTAAAGCTGCGGGATCCTCTCGATGGTATATACCTTTCGCGCTATCTCAGCCAGAATCGCCGATTGGTAGCCGCAGCCGGTGCCGATCTCAAGCACCTTGCTGTCGCGGTCGATATCAAGATGTTCGGTCATGGATGCGACGATATACGGCTGCGATATGGTCTGGTCGTGACCAATTGCCTGCGGGCAGTCATCGTAGGCGCGGGAGCGATGCTTCTGGGGCACAAAAAGGTGCCGTTCCACTTTGCTCATGGCTGCCAGGACCAGTTGATCGCGAACATCGCGGCGTCTCAACTGGTCCTCGACCATCTTCTCGCGCAGACGGGCGTAATCGATATCGGTCTTGGTTTTTCTTCTAAGTGACATTAGTGTTCGGGCCTCACCAAAAGTATAGCATCTTATTGTTGTCGGGACAACTTTTTCTCGCGAATCCCGGCAGTGCCGCCATTAAAATATACGCAGGATGTCCATGAAACGAGACCGGTTGATCCGCCGCCGATCCGGACCGGCGTGCACGTTTTCTCGTTGCCGCGAGTGATAACTGTCTTTAAATTGAATATCAGATCATAGCGAGAGTAATATCAAAAGAAGGATATCGGATGCCTAAACGGTATTGGTTATTCAAAAGCGAACCGGGCTGTTTTTCGATAGATGATCTTGCCGCCGAGCAGGATCGGACCGCTCACTGGGACGGCGTGCGTAATTACCAGGCGCGGAACATGCTGCGCGATGAGATCAAGAAGGGCGATGAACTGTTGTTCCATCATTCCGGGGCCAGCCCGGCCGGGATTATCGGCACGTGCACAGTTGTCAAGGCCGGTTATCCCGATCACACCGCGCTCGATCCGCAGGAGCAGCACTTCGACCCGAAAGCATCGGAAGCGAACCCGATCTGGTACATGGTAAAAGTCAGGCTCAAAAGGCGCTTCAGTGAGTTGATCCCGCTGTCGCGCCTGAAAGCGACAGCGGGCCTTGAGAATATGATGGTCTGTCAGCGCGGGTCGCGGCTTTCGATCCAGCCGGTCACGCCCGCCGAATGGAAAATAGTCCTGAAACTGGCTGGTCGCTGATCAGAAATAGCCGACCGCCAACGCAACATTGGGCGCCGCCGGCCGTATAAATATGATGTGAGTGGTCCCGGATTGTGGGACCGAAACAGGGAGAAAGGTGTTGTCATGCTCAAAGCCTTCTGCGTTACAATATTGGTTCTCATGCTGCTTGGCTTCATTGGATGGGGCGGTTTTGGGATTATCACCGGTATCATCGGAGCCATTGTAGGCATCGTGACCGGTATCGTGGGCGGGATTGTCGGAATCGTTGGCGGCATATTTGGCATGGTTTTCGGCGTCCTGGGAACAATCCTGGCGCTGGCCATGCCGCTTCTGATAATCGGCCTGATAGTGCTTGGCGCAATGAAGCTATTCGCCTGTCTTTAAGGCTCTTATCCGGTGTGATCCTGATACCGCCGGTCCGGCCTAATAGTCCTTGACTTACGGTTAGAATTGAATAACTTGACCCCACCAATGCTGGGGTAGTTCAGTTGGTTAGAACGCCTGATTGTGGATCAGGAGGTCGGCGGTTCAAGTCCGCCCCCCAGTATTCTCTTATGTCTCCCGAAAATGTGATCACTCTATCCGCGTCTCGCGAACCCTCAAACTGTTCGGCCTGAGCGCTCATTTTACTCGAAAATTTGTTGTTGAATCGCCTCAACTCGGCCGATAACTTCCACAGTGAGAGGGAAATGGAATAGATCGCAAAGGATAAATATCAAATAAGAGATATCTGAAAGGAGCTATGATGAAGAAGCTAATGGTCTTTGCATTGTTGGCCATCCTGCCGCTCGGTTGCGGCGGAGGCAAGACAGTAACCCGCCTCGATACCGAGAGCGTAACGGATCTCAGCGGCAAATGGAATGACACCGACTCGCGCCTGGTCGCGCAGGAGATGATCTCCGACTGCATGTCGCGCGACTGGCTCACTGATTTTCTCACCTCTCAGGGAGCCAAGCCGGTGGTGACAGTCGGTACAATCAAGAACCTGACCAGTGAACATATCGCGATGGAGACGTTTGTTTCCGATTTCGAGCGCGAGCTGATCAACAACGGCAAGGTGCGGTTTGTCGCCAGCAAGGAATGGCGCGCCGAGGTAAGAGAAGAACGTCAGGAACAACAGGAATTTGCCTCCCGCGAGACAGCCAAGAAGATGCGCGAGGAGTTGGGCGCTGATTTTATCCTGCAGGGCGCGATTAAGACGATTACCGACCAGGAAGGCGGTGACCGGGTTGTCTTTTACCAGACCGACCTCGAGTTGATCAATATCGAGACGATGGAAAAGGTCTGGGTCGGCAACAAGAAGATCAAGAAGGGGATCTCCCAGAGCAGTAAGAAATGGTAGCGACCCGATCGCGTTACATTCATATCGGACTTTTGTCGGCAGCGGCCCTGGCGTTGTTGGTTATCGGCGGCTGCAGTTCGCTGGCGACCCAAAACAAGTTTTATGAGCCGATAACGGCCGAACTGAGATCGGGCAATGTCGAGACAGCGGCGCAGATGCTGGAAACTGCCCGCGAGAAGAAGAAATTCGCCGAGAAGGACCGTTTTCTCTATTTTGTCGATGCCGGGCTGCTTTATCACTATGCCGGCAACTACGCCCTGTCCAGCGACAAGCTCCATCTGGCGGAATCGGCCGCGGAGGAGTTGTTCACCAAAAGCGTCTCGCGGGCGGCTGCCTCGCTGGTGCTCAACGACAATGTGCTTGAGTACGCCGGGGAAGATTACGAGATCCTCTACACCAATCTGATAAAGGCGCTCAATTTTATCGCCCAGGACGATTTCGAGGGCGCCTTTGTCGAGATCCGTCGCGCCAACCTCAAGCTGGAATTGCTCGAGCAGAAATATGCCGAGATTGGCGATGATTACGCCCTCGGCGCGCCCGACGATTCCAATCGGGTCGAGATCGAATACGAGATAGGCAAGGTCCGCTTCCATAATGATGCCTTCGGCCGCTATCTCAGCATGCACCTTTATGCGGCCGAGGGTAAGATGGATGATGCGCGTATCGATCATGATTATCTGGTGGAGGCGTTTCGTACTCAGCCTCACATTTACGACTTTGAGATGCCACCGGTGAAGTATCGCTCCGAGGAGAAAGCAATCCTGAGCGTCGTCGGCCTGACAGGATTGGCGCCGATAAAGGATGCGCTGAACTTGAGAATCAGGACCGACAAGGACCTGGATCTGGTTCAGGTTTTATATGATGACCCGAAGATGCCCAACGCCGAATACGGCCATTTTCCGGCTAAGGTTAACGCCGATTACTACTTCAAGTTTGCGATACCGACCCTCCAGCCGCGTCCGTCGGTGATAGGTTTGCTCAGAGTGCTGGCCGATGGCAAGCCGGTGGGTGAACTGGCCCTGCTTGAGGATGTGGGTAAAGTGGCCGACGAGACCTTCAATGCGAAAAAATCATTGATTTACATTCGTTCGGTGGCCCGCGCCGTGGCCAAGGGGCTGGCGGCCCACAAAATGAAGAAGAAAATGGATACAGGCGGTCTCGGGGGGTGGTTGAAAAAGGCGGCCGTGGATGTTGGCACCGATTTGATCGAAAATGCCGACTTGCGGTCAAGCCAGTATCTTCCGGGCCGCATCTATGCCGGCGATTTTGAAATTGATCCCGGCACATATAATATCGCCGTCGAGTTTTACAACCACGACGGCGATCTAATCAGTCGGGTCAACTACAGTGATTATCACGTAGTGAAAGAAGGGCTGAACCTGGTTGAGGTCTTTTTACTCGATTAATTGACCCCATTAACCAGAAAACAACCTGTTGCTTGTTCTCTATTTCTTGCCTTTGGCGTAGCGACTGAAGGTATGACCGCCTAAAGCCTTCTTAAAGCCGGCCTCCTGCTTTTTCCAAAAACCGCACATGGCGCAATTTTTCGGATGGTCGACGCCGCTCGCTTTGTGGTCGGTGCACAGATTCAGATGAATAGGACCGTCAACCGCCTCGATAACATCCAGAAAAGAGATGTCTTTCGGCTTTTTGGCCAGTGCGTATCCGCCTTTGATCCCCTTGAACGACACCAGGAGTCCGCCCTGGGTCAGGTCGTTAAGAACCTTGGCTAGGAATTCGCGCGGCACCGATTCCTTCTCAGAGATCGAACTGATCGAGCCAACCGTGTTTTTCGCCAGGCCCGAACAATGGCGCACAGCTCTCAGTGCGTAATCCGCCCTGCGGGAAAGTCTCATAATATATCACCCCTTTGTTTTTGGTTGCTTACCCTTTTAACAATCAAATGCTCAATATAGTTTCCAACTGGTTCCATATTTCCCCCAAAAAAAGTTAATGTGGATATAATTGGCGAAGAAAGGTCCCTGCGACCATCTTGTCAAGTCTTTTGTTTTTTTTATTGGCCAAAAAACGTTGCTGCCATTGACGACCGTCAGTATTTGACCTAAATTGACAGTTATGGATCCTATTGCTTTGGCCAAAATGCTACCAGGAGGCTAAATGAAGAATAAACTGAAAGAATGTATCGACTGGCTACGCGGCAAAGGGGTCGAATATGCCGATGCCCGGTATGT